>NZ_JBFTOJ010000072.1:0-34494 GCF_056397905.1 Stenotrophomonas sp. 05L414_2 | reverse complement strand
ACCCAGGAGCGCACGCTGGAATCGATCGCCGCGCTCGAAAAGCACTTCATGGAAAACGAGAAGGGTGCCGTCGAGTCGGTGTTCTCGGTGCAGGGCTTCAGCTTCGCCGGCATGGGCCAGAACGCGGGCATGGCCTTCGTCAAGCTGAAGGACTGGAAGGATCGTGACGCCGACAACGGTGTGATGCCGATCACCGGACGCGCGATGGCCGCGCTGGGGCAGATCAAGGATGCCTTCATCTTTGCCTTCCCGCCGCCGGCCATTCCGGAACTGGGCACGGCCTCCGGCTACACCTTCTTCCTGAAGGACAACAGCGGCCAGGGCCACGAGGCATTGCTGGCGGCCCGCAACCAGCTGCTGGGCCTGGCGGCCGGCAGCAAGAAGCTGGCCAACGTGCGACCGAACGGCCAGGAGGACACGCCGCAGTTCCGCATCGATATCGATGTGGCCAAGGCCAGCTCGCTGGGCCTGTCGATCGACCAGGTCAACACCACCCTGGCCACCGCGTGGGGCAGCTCGTACATCGATGACTTCATCGATCGCGGCCGCGTCAAGCGCGTGTTCGTGCAGGCTGACCAGCCGTTCCGCATGGTGCCGGAGGACTTCGATCTCTGGTCGGTGAAGAACGACAAGGGCGAGATGGTTCCGTTCAGCGCCTTCGCCAGCAAGCATTGGGACTACGGCTCGCCGCGCCTGGAACGCTACAACGGCGTGTCGGCTACCGAAATCCAGGGCGAACCGGCCCCGGGCGTGGCGTCCGGTGATGCCATGGCCGAGATCGAACAGCTGGCCAAGCAGTTGCCGGCGGGCTTCGGCGTCGAGTGGACGGCGATGTCCTACCAGGAACGCCAGGCGGGCTCGCAGACGCCGCTGCTGTACACCCTGTCGCTGATGATCGTGTTCCTGTGCCTTGCCGCGTTGTATGAAAGCTGGAGCGTGCCGACCTCGGTGCTGCTGGTGGCGCCGCTGGGCATCCTCGGTGCGGTGCTGGCCAATACCTTCCGTGGCATGGAGCGCGACATCTATTTCCAGGTGGCGATGCTGACCACGGTGGGCTTGACCAGCAAGAACGCGATCCTGATCGTCGAGTTCGCCAAGGAGCATCTGGAGAAGGGCGCGGGGCTGATCGAAGCGACGATGCACGCGGTCCGCGACCGTCTGCGCCCGATCATCATGACCTCGCTGGCCTTCGGCATGGGCGTGCTGCCGCTGGCGATCTCCAGCGGTGCCGGCTCCGGCGCCAAGCAGGCGATCGGCACCGGCGTGCTCGGCGGCATGGTGGTCGGCACCGTACTCGGCGTGTTCTTCGTGCCGCTGTTCTTCGGCTGCTGATCGCTTGATGCGAATCCAATGAGGTTGCCGGCCAGCGGCCGGCACTACCTCCTGCCATCCGGCAGTACCGATGGAAGTCATTCCAATGAAAAGTGCATCTCTGTTCCTCTCCATCGCTGCGGCACTGGCGCTTGCCGGCTGCGGCACCCTGGCGCCGAAGAACACCGCAGTGGCCCCGGCCATTCCGTCGCAGTGGCCGGCCGAAGCCGCGCAGGGCGAAGTGGCCGATGCGGCCGCGGTCGGCTGGCGTGACTTCTTCACCGACGAGCGCCTGCAGCAGGTGATCGGCCAGGCGCTGGACAACAACCGCGACCTGCGCGTGGCCGTGCTCAACGTCGAAAAGGCGCGTGGCCAGTATCGCGTGCAGCGCGCAGACCGGGTGCCGGGCGTGGCCGTGACCGGGCAGATGGACCGCCGCGGTGGCGACGTGCCGGTCACCGAGCAGTTCAGCGCGGGCGTCGGCGTGGCCGAGTTCGAACTGGACCTGTTCGGCCGCGTGCGCAACCTGAGCGAAGCCGCGCTGCAGCAGTACTTCGCTGTAGCCGCCAACCGCCGCAACGCGCAGCTGAGCCTGGTGGCCGAGACCGCCACCGCGTGGTTGACCTACGGTGCCGACGCGCAACAGTTGAAAATCGCCGAAGCCACGGTGAAGACCTATGAGGATTCGCTGCGCCTGGCCGAAGCACGCCATGAACGCGGTGGCAGTTCGGGGTTGGAACTGACCCAGACCCGCACCCTGGTCGAGACTGCGCGTACCGATGCCGCACGCCTGCGTGGGCAGCTGGCCCAGGACCGCAACGCGCTGGCGCTGCTGGCCGGTGGCCAGCTGGATCCGGCGCTGCTGCCGGACAGCATCGCGCCGCAGGTGCTTGCGTTGGCACCACCGCCGGCTGGCCTGCCCAGCGACGTGCTGCTGCAGCGCCCGGACATCATGGCGGCGGAGCATCAGCTGTTGGCGGCCAATGCCAACATCGGTGCCGCACGCGCTGCCTTCTTCCCCAGCATCTCGCTGACCGGCAGCATCGGCAGTGGTTCGGGTGAATTGTCCGGCCTGTTCGACAGCGGTACGCGGGTGTGGAGCTTCCTGCCGAAGATCACCTTGCCGATCTTCCAGGGCGGCAAGCTGCGCGCGAACCTGGCCGTGGCCAACGCCGATCGTGATATCGCACTCGCGCAGTACGAAAAGTCGATCCAGAGTGGTTTCCGCGAAACCGCCGATGCGCTGGCATTGAATGTCAGCCTGGATGAACAGGCGGCCTCGCAGCAGCGCCTGGTGGAAGCGGCCGAGCAGGCCAACCGCCTGTCGCAGGCGCGCTATGACGCGGGCCTGGACAGCTTCGTCACCCTGCTGGATGCACGTCGTACCGCCTACAACGCGCAGCAGAGCCAGCTGCAGACGCAGCTTGCGCAGCAGGCCAACCGCATCACGCTGTACAAGGTGCTGGGCGGCGGCTGGCACGAGCGCGGGTAAGCGCGCAGACCGGTAGTGCCGGCCGCTGGCCGGCAGCGCGCGGGATCAACAGGGATCGTGCAGTTGCCGGCCAGCGGCCGGCGCTACCGGTCAATGAGCAGGGCTACACCGCTTCGTCGTCGCGCCGCTCGGTGCGGCAGGCGCGTACCCGCGTCAATGCGTCGCCGGCTTCGCGCGCCATCCTTTCGTACTCGGCGCGGATCTCTTCCAGGCGCTCTTCGTCCAGCTCTTCCAGGTCCAGCAGCTCGTTGTTGGCCTCGGCGGTGGCGCGGATCAGCTCGTCCAGCTTGATCTGCATCGCCGCGGTGTCCGAGTTCTGCGTGTGCTGGATCAGGAACACCATCAGGAAGGTGATGATSGTGGTGCCGGTGTTGATCACSAGCTGCCAGGTGTCGTTGAACTTGAATATGGGGCCGCTGATGCCCCACAGCACGACGATCGATACTGCGGCCAGGAAGGTCCACGGCGAGCCGGTGGCGGCCGCGGCCTTCTTGGCGATCGTATTGAACAGGTTCCTTGCGCTCATCGTCATCGTTCCACGGGAATGGCGACGATCATCGGCACATGGCCGTGCAGGTGCCGTGCAGCAGGCGTGGACTCAGGCGCGCAGGCGCGGTGCTTCCTGGCTGCGCACCGGGCTGGCCAGGTAGACGTGCTGCCAGCAGCGTTCGACGAATTCGCGGGCCTGCGCTTCACTCAGGCGCGGCATGATCTGCAGGGCGTACTGGGTCTGGAACAGCTCATCGCGCTGGGCGTTGCTGGCGCGTGGCTGGGTGATCAGCGAATCACAGGCGAACTTGATCCACGGGACATAGGTGCCGAACGAGGTGTGCGCGAGTGCGCCATCGGCGTGCTGGCGGCGCCAGTAATCCAGCTCCGCATCGACATTGATGACAGGGGGAATGGCGGGAACTTCAGCGTGCATGACGATCCAATCGGTTGGAGGTGAAGGGAGTGGGGGCCCATTACAGTGTGGCCCGGGCGGCGGTGCATGCCGCGTCAGCGTGATGTGCAGCCAGCGTGGCGATGGCGCAGCAGCTGTGCGTGTTCAACCGCACCCAGGCGTTCGGCCATGGCGGCCATCGCATTGCACAGGCGCACCAAGTCGCGGGGATGGTCGTGCAGCAGATCCTGCTGCATGTCCTGGTAGGCGCTCCAGAAAGGGGCACTGCGCTGGTGCAGTGCGTATTGCTGCTGCAGTCGGCTCCAGATCGCGGCGAGGGCCGGGTCACTGCGAGGACGTACGGCATGCGCTTGCATGGTCGGCTCCAATCCGGGGCGGGGGCCCGGTTGCATTCCACCCTAGACGTCGCTGCGCAGCAGGATGTTAGTGGCGCGTGTTGACCGCACGCAGCTGACTGCGCAGCAGTTCACGTTGAAGCGTGCAGACGCTGCCGGCACAAGGCTGTGCCGGCACTGAAGCGTTCATCAAGGCGGGCTCATCAGCCGTGGCGGATGCTCATTCGCCGATGTCTTCGTTCCAGATTTCCGGATGTTGCGCAATGAAACCGCCAAGCAGGTCCACGCATTCCTGGCTGTCCAGGTCGATCACGTTGACGCCGTTTTCCCGCAGCCAGTCGATGCCGCCCTGGAAAGTGCGCGATTCGCCGACCACCACCGTGCCGATGTTGAACTGCCGCACCAGGCCCGAGCAGTACCAGCAGGGGGCCAGGGTCGTGACCATGATGGTGTCCTGGTAGCGGCGCTGGCGGCCGGCCTTGCGGAAGGCATCGGTTTCGCCATGCACGGACGGGTCACCTTCCTGCACGCGGCGGTTGTGGCCGCAGCCGAGCAGGCGGCCGTCGTTGTGGTACAGCGCCGCGCCGATCGGCACGCCGCCTTCGGCCAGCCCCTGGCGGGCTTCGGCAATGGCGGTCTGCAGCAGGGCCTGGTAGTCGGGCGTGGTGATCATGCGGGGCTCCGGTAGGTCGTGGGGCGCCATGATACGGCCAGCGTTCCCCGCAGGGGCCCGGCGGTGCGATAATCGGGGGCATGAGCGAATCCCCCTACAAATCCGGTACCACCCATTTCGGGTTCCGCGACGTTGACGCCAAGGACAAGCAGAAGCTGGTCGGCCAGGTGTTCACGTCGGTCGCGCGCAACTACGACCTGATGAACGACCTGATGAGCATGGGCGTGCACCGGGCATGGAAGCGCTACTACGTCGCCACCGCGCAGGTGAAGCCGGGTGACCGCGTGCTCGACCTGGCCGGTGGCACCGGCGATATCGCCGCGCTGCTGAAGGAGCGCGTCGGTGCCGAGGGCTCGGTGGTGCTGGGCGACATCAACGCCGGCATGCTGTCGGTCGGCCGTGACCGCCTGACCAACCGCGGCCTGGTGCTGGGCCTGGACTACGTGCAGTGCAACGCCGAGGCCCTGCCGTTCCCGGACAACAGCTTCGACCTGGTGACCATCGCCTTTGGTCTGCRCAACGTGACCGACAAGGACGCTGGCCTGCGCGAGATGTTCCGCGTGCTGAAGGTGGGCGGCCAGGCCCGCGTGCTGGAGTTCTCCGAAGTCACCGCCGACTGGTTCAAGCCGATCTACGACTTCCACTCGTTCAAGATCCTGCCGAAGCTGGGCAAGCTGTTCGCCAACGATTCGGACAGCTACCAGTACCTGGCCGAGAGCATCCGCAAGCATCCGCCGCAGGAAGAGCTGAAGGCGATGATGGGGCAGGCCGGCTTCGAGCGCTGCCACTACAAGAACCTGACCGGCGGCATCGTCTCGATCCACTCCGGCTACAAGCTGTAAGCCTTGACGGTCGCCGGGCATGGCCCGGCGCTACCACGCAACGTCCAGGCACGGTCCTGGTAGGTGCCAACCTTGGTTGGCACACGCCCGTCCGCGAGCGCTGACAGGTCCGTGCCAACCAAGGTTGGCACCTGCCAGAAGCAGCAAGTTCGGCACGTGGCGCGAGCGATGATGGATCCGTGCCAACCAAGGTTGGCACCTACCGGGCCATCGCGGGGCCGGCCATTACCCCGCACCGCGCAACGCTTCCCGGTCGGGGGAGAGGTACCATTGGGGTTTGTTCCCCGTAACGGTCCCGATTCATGCGCAATCCGCTGATGCTCCTTCCGCTGGCCGTGGCCCTGGCCGCCGGCTGCTCCCAGGAGGCGGCCGCACCCGCCGCCGCTCCGACTGCCCAGAAGGCTCCCGCCGCCCCCGTGAACGCCGAAAACCGCAGCCACGATGAAAGCTCGTACGCCGAGCCGGACAAGGTCGTCGTCAAGGACATCGCGCTGGACCTGAAGCTGGACTTCGACCAGAAGCAGATCGGCGGCACCGCCACCTACACCCTGGAATGGAAGCAGAAGGACGCCAAGCAGCTGGTGCTGGACACCCGCGAGCTGAGCATCGCCAAGGTCGAAGCGATCGCCGCTGACGGCGCGCGCAGCTCGCTGCAGTTCGTGCTGGCCCCGGCCGACAAGGTGTTCGGCAGCAAGCTGACCATCGAAACCCCGCAACAGCCGGCCAAGGTCGAAGTGACCTACCACACAGCACCGACCGCTTCGGGCCTGCAGTGGCTGGCGCCGTCGATGACCGAGGGCAAGAAGCTGCCCTTCATGTTCAGCCAGTCGCAGGCGATCCACGCCCGTTCCTGGGTACCGCTGCAGGACACCCCGAGCGTGCGCTTCACCTACAGCGCGCACGTGGTCTCGCGCCCGGACGTGATGGTGCTGATGAGCGCCGACAACGATCCCAAGGCCGCGCGTGACGGTGACTACACCTTCAAGATGCCGCAGCCGATTCCGTCCTACCTGCTGGCCATCGCCGCCGGCGACCTGGTGTTCGAGCCGATCTCCGGCCGCTCCGGCGTCTGGGCCGAGCCGACCATGGTCAACAAGGCCGCCAAGGAATTCGAAGACACCGAGAAGATGATCGGTGCCGCCGAAAAGCTGTACGGCGAATACCGCTGGGGCCGCTACGACATGCTGGTGCTGCCGCCGTCGTTCCCGTTCGGCGGCATGGAAAACCCGCGCCTGACCTTCGCCACSCCGACCGTGATCGTCGGCGACAAGTCGCTGGTATCGCTGGTCGCCCATGAACTGGCACACAGCTGGTCGGGCAACCTGGTGACCAATGCAAGCTGGAAGGACATCTGGCTCAACGAAGGCTTCACCACCTACGTCCAGGGCCGCATCACCGAAGCCCTGTACGGCAAGGAGATGGCCGAGATGGAAAAGCAGATCGACCAGACCGATCTGCTGGCCGAAGTGAAGGACATGAGTCCGGCCGACCAGGCGTTGGCGCTGCCGCCGCTGAACGAACGTGACCCGGACGAAGCCCTGAGCCAAGTGGCTTACGTCAAGGGTTCTTGGTTCCTGGAATTCCTGGAACAGCGCTTCGGCCGCGAAACCTTCGACCCGTTCCTGCGCGGCTGGTTCGATGACCACGCCTTCCAGAGCGCCAACACCGACCAGTTCGTCGAGTACCTGAAGAAGAACCTGCTGCCGAAGAATCCGTCGGCGGTGACCGAGGCCGAACTGAAGGCGTGGCTGGACGAGCCGGGCATTCCGGCGTTCGCAGCCAAGGCGCAGTCGCGCAATTTCAGCAGCGTCGATACCGCGCGCATCGCCTTCGCCAGCGCCGGCACCGTGCCGAGCAGCCAGGTGATCGCCGAGTGGAGCACCCAGGAGTGGGTCCGTTTCATCGACGGCCTGGGTGCCACCCAGCCGTTGGACAAGCTGGCCACGCTGGACAAGGCGTTCCACTTCACTGGCACCCCCAATGGCGAGATCGCCATGCGCTGGTACCCGCTGACCATCCGCAGCGGCTACGAGCAGGCCAATGAAGCGGCCGCTGCGTTCATCGAGCGTGTCGGCCGTCGCAAGCTGATCCTGCCGATCTACGCCGAACTGGTGAAGACCCCGAAGGGTCTGGAGCTGGCCAAGCAGGCCTTCGAGAAGGCCAAGCCGGGCTACCACCCGATCACCACCGCCTCGGTGCAGGACATGCTGGCCAAGGCTGAAGCCAAGTAAACGGTAGTGCCGGCCGCTGGCCGGCAACCCGATACTGCTTTACCAGCAACGGCGGGGAAACCCGCCGTTGCTGTATCCGCTTTTCGCTGCCGATAGAATCGGGATGCACCCGTAAAGGACTCCGCCATGAAACGACTGATCCTGCTCACCGCCTGCACCCTGGCCCTGGCCGCCTGCAGTAACCCCGAGGAAGAGCGCAAGGCGCAGGAAGCCGCCGCGGCCGCCGTGCAGGCGCAGAAGGAGGCCAAGGCCGAAGACGTGGCCAAGCAGTACGACATGGCCGTGGCCGCGCAGGACTGGGAGCGTGCGCGCCTGCATGGCGCCTCGCTGCTGGACCAGTACAAGGACACCGCCGCCGCCGAGCGCATCGCCGCCGGCTTCGACGAGGTCAAGGCCAAGGGCGATGCCGCGCGCGACCTGCGCCGCATGCAGGCGCTGTGGCAGTACAACCAGATTCCGGTTGGCAGCAAGGGCAACCAGGTGTCGGCGCAGATCTTCAGCAAGGAGCGGGTGGATGTGGATGGCAGCGGCGCCAAGCCGGTGCAGCTGGTGTTCCGCGACCACCCCGAATGGAAGCGTCATGCCTACCTGGTGCTGCAGGCCGGCGATTTCCGTTGCCCGCAGTGCACGGTGAAGGTCACGGTGGACGGCGGCAAGCCGGTCTCCATGGCGGCCTGGCGGCCGAAGACCGACGAGGCGATCGCCATGTTCATCACCGACCAGAAGGCGTTGTGGAAGCTGGCAGCCAAGGGCAAGTCGATCAGCATCGAGTTCCCGGTCAAGGCCGGTGGCACGCGCACGGCCGTGTTCGAGACCGGTGGCGTGGATGCCAGCCGCATGCCGGCGTGGTGGCGTTGACCGTGCAGGCACCGGCGGCTGCGTCGTCGCTGTCGGCGATCCGCCACTGGGTGTTCGACATGGATGGCACGCTGACCGTGGCGGTGCATGATTTCGCGCGGATCAAGCGCGAACTGGCGATTCCGCAGGAGGATGACATACTCACCCACTTGGCCGGGTTGCCGGCCGCAGAGGCCAGCGCCAAGCACGCCTGGCTGCTGGCGCACGAGCGTGCGCTGGCCGCTGCTTCCCAGCCGGCAACGGGAGCGGTGGCGCTGGTACGCGCGCTGCAGGGCGCCGGCTGCCGGCTGGGCATTCTGACCCGCAACGTGCGCAGCCTGGCCCAGGTCACCCTGCAGGCGATCGGGCTGGGCGACGTCTTTGCCGAAGACGACATCATCGGCCGCGACGAGGCCGAGCCGAAACCCTCACCGGCCGGCCTGCAGTACTTCCAGCAGCGCTGGCAGGTTGAGCCCGCGCAGGTGGTGATGGTGGGCGATTACCGCTTCGATCTGGAATGCGGCCGGGCGGCGGGCAGCCGTACGCTTCTGGTCAATGCTCCGGAGAACCCGTGGCCGGGCATGGCCTGTTGGCACCTGGCCGATTGCGGGGCGGTGCTGGAGCGCTGGGGAGGCTAGCGCGGTGCTCTGCGCGCGCGCTGGCGGGTAGCCAGGGGCCGCACCTGCAGTCAACTGCCGACTGTCATCACAGTGTATTGTGCGCGGTCGGTTGAAGCTGAGGTGGATGCTGAAGGTGCCGGCGGGAAGTTTCGCTGCGCTGGTGGTTGTGTCGGGTAACACGTTGTCCGGTGTGGCCCGCTGCCAGGGATGGGGCATGGGTGTCCTTTGCTCCATTTCTGGATTCCTTTCATGCTCCGAGCTGTGTGGGTGTCGCTGTACCGGCGTCTGTGTCCGATTGCCGCCTTCTTCCTGTTTGGCCTGGTCGCCCTGTCGTTGTCCCGGCTGGGGCTGTCGCTGTGGCATGCCGCGCGGGTGAGTGCTGCCGACGGCTGGTCCACG
The DNA here is from genome assembly GCF_056397905.1 of Stenotrophomonas sp. 05L414_2. Classification (NCBI taxonomy): domain Bacteria; kingdom Pseudomonadati; phylum Pseudomonadota; class Gammaproteobacteria; order Lysobacterales; family Lysobacteraceae; genus Stenotrophomonas; species Stenotrophomonas sp. 05L414_2. Next base: position 24,850 of record NZ_JBFTOJ010000072.1, on the reverse strand, counting down.
GTGTTGCTGCAGGGGCTGCGGGTGGATGTRTCGACCCTGTGCCTGCTGTACGGCATCCCTGCGGTGCTGGCGCTGCTGTTGCCGCTGGARGGACGCGTGGGCCGCGCGTGGCGCCATCTGTTGCGGTGGTGGCTGATCCTGGCGAGCGTGCTGCTGGTGTTCATGGAACTGGCCACGCCGAGCTTCATGGCCGAGTACGGCCTGCGCCCCAATCGGCTGTTCCTGGAGTATCTGATCTATCCCGAAGAAGTCGGGATGACGCTGCTGCGCGGCCATCTGCTGGCCGTGGTGATCGAAGTTGCCGCTGTGATCGTGCTGTTCTGGGCATTGCTTCGCGGGTCGCGGCGCTGGGTCGGCAACAGCCCGGCGCTCGCAGTCGAAGCCGGATGGCTATGGCGGCTGCCATTGGCGTTGCTGGTGCTGCTGCTGGCGGCGCTGGGCGTGCGTTCCAGCCTGGGTCATCGGCCCTTGAATCCGGCGCTGGTGGCATTCTCCACCGACCCCACCATCAACGCCTTGCCGCTGAATTCGCTGTACACCGTCGGCTATGCCGCGCGGCAACTGGCGACCCGCAGCGAAACCTCTCGCGTCTACGGTGACCTGCCGCTTGCCGAGGTGGTCAGCGAACTGCGCGCCAGCAGCGGCCTGCCGGCATCGGCGTACGTCTCCGACGCGTTGCCGAGCCTGGCGCTGCGTCCGCCGCAGTACCAGGGCAAGCCGCGCAATCTGGTGATCGTGCTGGAAGAAAGCCTGGGCGCGCAGTTCATCGGCAGTCTCGGCGGACGACCGCTGTCGCCCAGCTACGACCGCCTGAGCAGGCAGGGCTGGGCGTTCGAGCGGCTGTATGCCACCGGCACGCGTTCGGTGCGCGGCATCGAGGCGGTCCTGACCGGGTTCCCGCCGACCCCGGCCGAATCGGTGGTGAAGCTGCCCGCCAGCCGCCAGCGCTTTTTCACCCTGGCCGATGTGCTGGGGCGGCATGGCTACGACACCGGCTTCTACTACGGCGGTGAAAGCCACTTCGACAACATGCGCGAGTTCTTTCTCGCCAATGGCTTCACCCGCATTGTGGACCGCAAGGATTACCGCAAGCCGGCCTTCGTCGGCTCCTGGGGCGCGTCGGACGAGGATCTGTTCGCTCGCGCCGACCAGCAGTTCCGGCAGCTGAAAGCGCAGGGCACGCCGTTCTTCGGCCTGGTGTTCACCTCCAGCAACCACGATCCCTTCGAGTTCCCCGACGGCCGAATCGACCTGTACGAGCAACCGAAGCAGACCCGCGACAACGCCGCCAAGTACGCCGACTACGCGCTGGGCGAGTTCTTCCGCAAGGCGATGGCCTCACCGTACTGGCAGGACACCGTGTTCCTGGTGGTGGCCGACCATGATTCGCGGGTGTTCGGCAGGAACATGGTGCCGATCGGCAACTTCCATATTCCCGGGTTGATCCTTGGCGGCGGCATCGAGGCGCGCCGCGATGCCCGCATCGTCAGCCAGATCGATCTGCCGCCGACGCTGTTGTCATTGCTGGGCATTGCCGATGCCACCCCCACCGTTGGCCAGGACCTGACCGACCTGCAGCGGYTGCAGCCCGGACGCGCGCTGATGCAGTACGACCGCAATCTGGCGTGGATGGAGGGCAACGACGTGGCCATCCTGCAGCCGGACAAGCCAGCGCAGGGCTTCCGCTACGACCCGGCCAGCGACCAGCTGCAGCCGCAGCCGCTGCGGCCGGAACTGGCACGGCGCGCACATGCCTACGCGATGTGGGGCACGCTGGCCTACGAAAAAGAGCTGTACCGGTTGCCGAAGGCCAGGCCCTGAGCCGGAAGGGCGGGGCGGCGATGCGGTGCCGGCCGTTGGCCGGCAGTGTCGACCAAGGTCGACACCTACCAGAGGCATTCCCGCCAGAAGCATTCCCGATAGCGCCTCGGGTGGAGAGCCCCCTTGTTGTTCAAGGGGGCGCGCCGAAGGCGCGGGGATAAGGAGAAATGCGCGGGCAGTTCGTTTACGCGTTCAACGCGTAACCGAACTGCTGCTTGAACTGCTCGTTGAACTCATCGAAGGTGAAGCGCTGGTTCTGGGTGCCCGGGTGCTCGACCTTCAGCGCGCCCATCAGGTTGCCCATGCGGCCGATGGTCAGCCAGTCGAAGCCCTTCTGGATGCCGTAGATCAGGCCGGCGCGGAACGCGTCGCCACAGCCGGTCGGATCGACCACGCGGCGCTCGTGCGCCGGCGGGATGTCGTAGCTCTTTTCCGGGGTGTGGATCACTGCGCCCTTCGGGCCGCGGGTGGTGATGTAGGCCTTGACCCGGCTGACGATCTCTTTTTCGTTCCAGCCGGTGCGTTCCTGCAGCAGGTTCGACTCATAGTCGTTGACCACCACGTAATCGGCCTGCTCGATGAACTCGCGCAGTTCCGGGCCGTTGAACAGCGGCATGGCCTGGCCCGGGTCGAAGATGAACGGCACGCCGTCTTCGTGGAATTCCAGCGCGTTCTGGATCATGCCTTCGCGGCCGTCCGGGCCGACCAGGCCCAGGCTGACGCCCGGCACGTCGCGCACGTGGTTTTCGTAGGAACGCATCATCGCGCCCGGGTGGAAGGCGGTGATCTGGTTGTTGTCGTGGTCGGTGGTGATGAACGCCTGCGGGGTGAACAGCTCATCGATCACGCGCACGCGGGTGAGGTCGATGCCCAGGGCATCGRAGTGCTCGCGGTACGGGCCGAAGTCCGAACCCACCGTGCCCATCGGGATCGGATCGCCACCGAGCAGGTGCAGGTTGTAGGCGATGTTGCCGGCGCAGCCGCCGAATTCGCGGCGCATGCGCGGSACCAGGAAGGACACGTTCAGGATGTGCACCTTGTCCGGCAGGATGTGATTCTTGAACTGGTCCGGGAACACCATGATGGTGTCGAAGGCAAGAGAACCACAGATCAGAGCGGACATCGATGTAAGCCTATGCGGTGAATTTTGGGGTGGGCCTGCCCACTTAGGCAGGCAAGCAAACGGCGCCCTTGGGCGCCCGACGGCGCAAAGGTTACCCGCTGGTGCCGCTCAGGGCCAGAACCGGGTGATGCCCGATCAGGCCGAAAGCCTGTGAAGGCGCGGGTTCAGCTAGTTTTCTCCTTGCTCGGCGGCAGGCAGGTTGCTAGGCTTGTCGACCTCGATTTCTGCCCATTTTTTCGCCATCCCGCGTTGGGCGCGACACCCCTCAGGATCAACTCCCAGATGTTCAAGAAACTGCGCGGCATGTTCTCCAATGACCTGTCCATCGACCTGGGCACGGCCAACACCCTCATCTATGTGCGTGGGCAGGGAATCGTGCTGAACGAGCCGTCCGTGGTCGCTGTGCGCCAGGATCGCGCCATTGGTGGTACCCGGTCGGTGGCAGCCGTTGGCGCCGAGGCCAAGCAGATGCTTGGCCGTACCCCGGGCCACATCACCACCATCCGCCCGATGAAGGACGGTGTCATCGCCGACTTCACCTACACCGAAGCGATGCTCAAGCACTTCATCAAGAAGGTGCACAAGTCGCGCTTCCTGCGCCCGAGCCCGCGCGTGCTGGTCTGCGTGCCGGCCGGCTCGACCCAGGTCGAGCGCCGCGCCATCAAGGAMKCGGCCGAGGAGGCCGGTGCCCGTGACGTGTTCCTGATCGAAGAGCCGATGGCGGCTGCGATCGGTGCCGGCATGCCGGTCACCGAGGCCCGTGGCTCGATGGTCATCGATATCGGCGGCGGCACCACTGAAGTGGCGGTGATCTCGCTYAACGGCATCGTCTATTCCGCCTCGGTGCGTATCGGCGGCGACCGCTTCGACGAATCGATCACCAACTACGTGCGCCGCAACCACGGCATGCTGATCGGTGAAGCCACCGCCGAGCGCATCAAGGTCGAACTGGGCTGTGCCTACCCGCAGGCGGAAGCGATCGAGATGGAAATCTCCGGCCGCAACCTCGCCGAGGGCGTGCCGAAGATGATCAAGATCAGCTCCAACGAAGTGCTTGAAGCGCTGCACGAGCCGCTGTCCGGCATTGTCAGCGCGGTCAAGCTGGCACTGGAACAGACCCCGCCGGAACTGTGCGCCGACGTCGCCGAGCGCGGCATCGTGCTGACCGGTGGTGGCGCCCTGCTGCGCGACATGGACCGCCTGATTTCCGAGGAAACCGGTCTGCACGTGCAGGTGGCTGATGACCCGCTGACCTGCGTGGCCCGCGGTGGCGGTCGTGCGCTGGAACTGGTCGACATGCACGGCAACGAGTTCTTTGCGCCGGAATAAGCCGTCCCGGCTGCCTGCGCCCGCAGCGCCCCTCCGGGGTGCGGCCCGCCACATCGGCGGGTCGGCACCGGCGGGGCGCCCGCGTGTTTCCCTTCCGCCTTCTGCCAGTTGAATCGCTGCCGTGCCGCCCTACGCCGGACCTCCCGTCGCTTCCCGATCCGGTGATGCCGCCAGCCCGCTGCGGCTGCTGGCCTATCTCGCACTGGCAATCACCTTGATCGTCCTCGACGACCAGGCTGGCTGGCTGGCGCGTCTGCGCGAGCAGGCCAACAGCCTGGTGCAGCCGGTGTGGGCCCTGGCCGGCCTGCCCGGCAAGCTCGGCGGCCAGGTGCGCGACACCGCCGCCAGCCACGGCCAGCTGGTGACCGAGAACCGCGAGCTGCGCAACCAGCTGCTGCTGGCCAACGCCCGCCTGACCCGCCTGCAGACCGCCGCACTGGACAACGCGCAGCTGCGCGAACTGCTGAACGTGGCCGAGCGCAGTGGCCTGGACGTGCAGCTGGCGCCGATCCTGGACATCGACCTGGACCCGGTCAAACAGCGCCTGGTGCTGGACGCCGGCAGCCGCGAAGGCGTGCACGTCGGCCAGGCGGTGATCGATTCCGGCGGCCTGATGGGCCAGGTGATCAGCGTGACCGCGGGCAGCTCCACCGTGCTGTTGCTGACCGACCCCGACCACGCGGTGCCGGTGACCGTGGCCCGCAATGGCGTGCGCCTGATCGTCTACGGCCGCGGCGACAAGCTGGAACTGCGCGACATCCCGCTCAGCGCCGGCGTGGAAGTGGGCGATGAGATCGTCACGTCCGGTCTCGGTGGCCGCTTCCCTGCCGGATTCCCGGTCGGCACCATCACCGGGCTGCGCCCGGACGATACCCATGCCTTCCTGGTGGGCGAACTGAAACCGGCCGCGCAGCTTGATCGCGGTCGCGACGTGCTGCTGCTGCGCCCCGGCGCTGCGATCCGCATTCCGCCGAACCTGCGCCTGCAGATGGAACAGGCCGCTCCCGGTGGCCCGGCCGATGCCACAGCGCTGCCGACCGGCCCCGCGCCTGCAGCAACGCAGGCTACCCCGGTAGTGCCGGCCGCTGGCCGGCAGCCGTCCCCTTCTGCGACGAACTCGTCGGCCCCCGCGCCTTCGACGATGCAGCCCTCCCCGGTAGTGCCGGCCGCTGGCCGGCAACCGCAGCAAACTCAACCGCAGCCCACCCAACCGCAGCCCACCCAACCGCAGCCGGAGGCGCAGCGATGAGCCGCCTTCGCGACAACCGATGGGTGCTGCCGGCCAGCCTGGTGGTGGCCCTGCTGCTGGGCCTGCTGCCGTTGCCCGCGCTGCTGCAGCCGCTGCGTCCATATTGGCTCGCACTGGTGCTGGCCTACTGGGTCATCGAAGCACCCGAGCGCGTCGGCCTCGGCATCGCCTTCGCCAGCGGCGTCGTCGCCGACCTGCTGTATGGCGGGGTGCTGGGCGAGCAGGCGCTGCGCTTGGTGATGCTGGCCTTCATCCTGCAGCGCTTCCGCGCGCGCATCCGCTTCTTCCCGATGTCGCAGCAGATGCTGGCCATCGGCGGCCTGCTGTTCAACGATCGCATCGTCAGCGCGCTGGTCCATATCCTGGTGGGCGAGCCGACCCTGCCGTGGTCGTACTGGTGGGCACCGTTGCTGGGCATGGGCCTATGGCCGCTGGTGTTCGTACTGCTGGACGCGGTGCGCTTCGGCAAGCGCGGGCGCTGAGCCATGCTGCCGCGCCGCCAGGTCAAGAATCCGCACGCCGAAGCCGAACAGTTCCGGCGCCGTGCGGCGTTGGGCTTCTTCGGCGTGCTGGTCTGCCTGCTGGGCCTGGGCGGCTGGTACTTCAAGCTGCAGGTGCTGGACCACGACATCTACGCCACCCGATCCGAAGCCAACCGCATCAAGCCGCGGCCGGTGGTGCCCGGGCGCGGCATGATCTATGACCGCAATGGTCGGTTGTTGGCCGAGAACGTGCCGGCATTCCGCCTGGATGTGACCCCGGACAAGGTCAAGGACATGGACGCCACCCTGGAAGGGCTGGCGAAGATCATCCAGATCAGCCCGGAAGAGCTGGAAGCGTTCAACAAGTCGCGCAAGGCGCGCCGCAAGTTCCTGCCGGTCACGCTGAAGCTGCGCATGAGCGATGAGGAAATGGCGCGCTTCGCGGTGGACCGCTGGCGCTTTCCCGGCGTCGAGCTGGAACCGTACCTGACCCGTCGCTATCCCTATGGCGACCTCTTCGCGCACATCATCGGCTACGTTGGCCGGGTCGATGACAAGGATCTGGAGATCCTCGGCGAGGGCAATGCCGCATTGACCCACATCGGCAAGTCCGGCCTGGAGCGTTATTACGAGCAGGAACTGCGCGGCAAGGTCGGCTACGAGCAGGTCGAGACCAACGTGCAGGGCCGCGCGATCCGCACCATCGGTCGTGTCGCTGCGCAATCCGGCGCCGACCTGCGGCTGTCGATCGACGCCGACCTGCAGCGGGCGATGGTGGCTGCCTTCGGTGATCAGGAAGGTTCGGCCGTGGCGATGGACCCGCGTACCGGTGAAGTGCTGGCGATGGTCAGCCTGCCGTCCTACGACCCGAACCTGTTCGTCAACGGCATCTCGCATGCCGATTTCAAGGCGCTGAACGACAACCCSTCGCGSCCGCAGTTCAAYCGSCTGGTRCTSGGCGGCGTKGCCCCCGGTTCGACSMTSAAGCCGCTGATCGGCCTGGCCGGCCTCGATTCGGGCGTCCGCCGTCCGGAGGACAAGGTGCTGTCGACCGGCATGTTCTACCTGCCGGGCACCTCGCGTGGCTGGGGTGATTCACATCGTGGCGGTCACGGCTGGACCGATCTGCGCAAGTCCATCGCGCAGTCGGTCAATACGTACTACTACCGGCTGGCATTGGACCTGGGCATCGAGCGGTTCGACCATTACATGGAGTACTACGGCTTCGGCCAGCCGACCGGCATCGATCTGACCGGCGAGATCTCCGGCATCCTGCCGTCGCCGGCCTACAAGCGGAAGAGCCGCAAGGAAGCCTGGTATCCCGGCGACACGGTGAACATCAGCATCGGCCAGGGCGACTGGAAGGTTACCCCGCTGCAGCTGGCCCGTGGTGTCAGCGGCCTGGCCAATGGCCAGCTGCGCACGCCGCATCTGGTGATGCAGCAGCGTGCTGGTTTCGACAGCGACTGGGTGGCGGCGGAGCCCGGCCCGAGCAAGCCGGTCAGCCCCAACCCGAACAATCTTCAGGCCGTGCGCGAAGGCATGATGGCCACCATGCTTCCCGGCGGCAGCGCCGCACGCATGGCGGCCGGCGCGCCGTACACGATGGCGGGCAAGACAGGCACGGCACAGGTCGTCAGCCGCAAGGGCACGGCCGCGGTCAATCCCAGAAGCCTGCCGATGCACCTGCGCCACCGTGCGCTGTTCGTCGGCTTCGCGCCGGCCGAGCAGCCGGTGATCGCGCTGGCCATCGCCGTGGAAGGCGGCGGTTACGGCGGCGCGGCGGCCGCACCGATCGCGCGCAAGATCTTCGATGCCTGGCTGCTGGGCAAGATGCCTGAAGGCATGCAGCCGCTGGACAGCGAACGCGGCACCACCGCCATCGGCATCACCGCCTTCGACAATGAGGACGTGAACGCGCGCCCGGCCGGCGACGCCGCCGCCGCCGAGCTGGGCGAGCACCCGGTGCTGATCGGCATGCCCGCACCGCCACCGGCGCCGGCACCGGTTCCGGGTTCGCCATCTGCTGCGGCGTTGCCCGTCGGTCCTCGCCCGACCGTCGCGGCGGAGGCCAGCCGATGAGCGCCTTCCTGCGCTGGGCCGGGGAAATGCTGCAGCGGTTCTTCAGCAGCCTCGACTGGCTGCTGTGCCTGGCGCTGGGCGCGCTGATGGTGATCGGCCTGGCAACGTTGAAGAGTGCTGGCGGCGATGGCCTGGTGATGGCGCAGGGCGTGCGTTTTGCCGTGGGTCTGGCGGCGATGTGGGGCATTTCGCGGGCGCCGATCCTGCGCATCCGCTCGGCCACGCCACTGATCTACGCCATCTCGATGATCCCGTTGCTGGCGGTGTTCGCGCTGGGAACGGGAAAATACGGCCGGCAGTGGCTGGACCTCAAGTTCTTCTACCTGCAGCCGGCCGAACTGCTCAAGGTCAGCCTGCCGATGATGGTGGCCTGGTACCTGCACAAGATGCCGCTGCCGCCGCGCTTCAACACGGTGCTGGTGGCGATGGTGATCATCGGTGTGCCGACCGGGCTGGTGATGCTGCAGCCGGACTTCGGCACCGGCGTGCTGATCGCCGCCAGTGGTGTGTTCGTGCTGCTGCTGGCGGGCCTGCCGTGGTGGTGGGTGGGGCTGGGCGTGGGCGGCGTGGCAGCGGTGGCGCCGGTCGCCTGGTTCTGGTTGCTGCGGCCGTACCAGAAGGACCGCATCATGATGTTCCTCGACCCGGAAATGGATGCGCTGGGCGCGGGCTGGAACATCATCCAGTCGAAGATCGCCATTGGTTCCGGCGGTTTCGACGGCAAGGGCTGGGGCGAAGGCTCGCAGTCGCACCTGAATTTCATTCCCGAGCAGACCACCGACTTCGCGTTCTCGGTGCTGAGCGAGGAGTTCGGCTGGATCGGCGTGGCGCTGGTGCTGACGCTGTACCTGGTGGTGATCGGGCGCTGTCTGTGGATCGCCAGCCAGTCGCGCGATTCGTACTCGCGCCTGCTGGCCGGTGCCACGGGTCTGGCGTTCTTCGTSTAYGTRCTGGTSAACGGCGGRATGATTTCCGGMYTGCTGCCGGTGGTGGGYRTKCCGATGCCGYTGATCAGTTAYGGCGGYACSTCGGCGGTGTCGYTGCTGGCGGGGWTCGGGYTGGTGATGGCGGTGCGTCGTCACAATCCGGTGCATGGCGGTTACGGGTAGTTTCCAGCCATCGGCGCAGCCCCTCGTGGGTGGTTGCTGAAAGCAACAGCCGTGGTTGGCCGGGCGGGGTGGATTCGCGGGGGACGCCGTGAACCCATCCCTGGGGGCTTGGCCGCGGCATCCATGCCGCGGACACCCCCGCGAACCCACCCCGCCCGGCCTCTGACAGTTTCCTGCGGTGGCCACCCACGCAAAGAGAAATAAAGCAGAGCAGAAGCGGGTCGCTTCGCTCTTTGTAGTGCCGAGCCATGCTCGGCTCAGGGCCGGCATGCGCTGTACGAGAGGCAGGCGAGGGCACAGCGACGTGCGCATTACGCGGCCTGCAACTGCACAGCCACGTATTCCGACAGGCCTCGGCAGGCCAGCAGCAGGCCTTCGCGGGCGTCGTCGGGCAGGTGCTGCGTGTCGTCCCCGTCCACGCGCACGCGTTCGCTGGCGTGCAGCAGTTCCAGCAGGAAGGTCAGCCCGGCATTGGCGCGGTCGATGCGCGCCATCGCCATRCACTGCGCCTGCGTTCGCCCYTKGYKYGGCCACGGCTGGCCATCTGCYGCTTCCACYTGGCGGATGCGCTGCAGGCAGTCCAGCAGGGTAGGGCCGCCAGGCGCGTTGGCGGCCTGCGTTGCAGTGAGCGTGGTTTCCAGCGCGCGGGCGATGTCATGCGGCAGCTGGTGAGCAGCCTCGCCCAGCGTGGCGAACAGGTACGGGTAGGTGGAAGCGGACATGGCGGGGGCCTCGTGCGGTCGGCAAGGGCCACCCCGCGTGGAGGCGAGGGTGGCAGGCGATGCGTGGCTCCAATACCGGTGATAGACGCTGGAACGCCGGCGGGCACGAGGCCCTCCACGCACCGCCCGCCAAAGACGCACGGACGGATTGCCAGCCGACGCCGCTCAACAAGAAAAAGCGACGCCGGCTGGCAAGCGTAAACAACGCATCTATCAAACGGGATTGGAGTCCCGTGCCACCCGTTGTCGGTGGCCGCACATGATGTGCACGGGGCCCTTGCGGCTCCAATCAGAATTGTTTGAAACCCGAAAAATCCGGGCGCCCAAGGCAGTTGTCGCCGAAGGAGTCGATAGCGTCAAACAGCGCTGACAGCTTCGCGAAAGCGCCGGTTGCTACCGTGCCGCGGGTGAAATGGAAACGAATGCTTGGTGGCTGCCGTGAGGCGCTGCGCACGATCGATCTGCCGTTGCTGATCGCGTTGTTGATCCTGATGGGCGCAGGCCTGGCGGTGCTGCACAGCGTGAACGGGCCGGTGCACGGGCAGGCGATGCGCTTTGCCGGTGGCCTGGCAGCGATGTGGCTGCTGTCGCGGGTTTCGCTGCTGCGCCTGCGCGCGTGGACGCCGGCGATCTATGCACTGTCGATGCTGCCGCTGATGGCGGTGTACGTGATCGGCACCGGCAAATACGGGCAGCGCTGGCTCAACCTCGGCGTGTTCTACCTGCAGCCTTCGGAACTGCTCAAGCTCAGCCTGCCGTTGATGATGGCCTGGTATCTGCACCGCCAGCCGCTGCCGCCATCGCCGCGCACGGTGCTGACGGCAGCGGTCCTGATCGGGGTGCCAGCCGTGCTGATCCTGATGCAGCCCAACCTGGGTACCGCCACCCTGGTGACGGCCAGTGGCGTGTTTGCGTTGCTGCTGGCTGGACTGCAGTGGCGCTGGGTGGTGGCCGGCTTGAGTGCGGTATCGGTGGCTGCGCCACTGGCGTGGTTCGGGCTGCTGCGGCAATACCAGAAGAATCGCGTGCTGACCTTCCTGGATCCGGCTGCCGATCCGTTGGGCACCGGCTGGAACATCCTGCAGTCGCGCATCGCCATCGGCTCGGGTGGCATGCAGGGGCGCGGCTGGGGCCACGGCACACAGGCCACGCTGGATTTCCTGCCCGAGTACACCACCGATTTCGCGTTCTCGGTTTTGGCCGAGGAATTCGGCTGGATTGGCGTGGTGGTGGTGTTCGCCCTGTATCTGTTCGTGGTCGGGCGTTGCCTGTCGATCGCTTCCAGCCAACGGCGCAGCCCCTCGTGGGTGGGGGCGGGCGGGTCGTGGAAAGCTGGATTGCTGAGGGCTGGCCGGGCGGGTGGATAGTCCCCCGCGAACCCCACCCGCCCGGCCAACCACGGCYGTTGCTTTCAGCGCTCACCCACGAGGGGCTGCGCCGTTGGCCGACCTTCGCCGCCGATGCGCGCATGAATCTGCGCAAGCGCATTTCTGTAATCGTTCCCACAACGCCGCACAGCAGCATCGCCGCTGACGAAGTTCCATTAAAAGTGGGCGCCAATTCACATTTTGACGCCGCGTTGATCCTGATCAATGGACTTGTCGCAATCGGCCTGCACAATGGCGGCCCGTTCGGCATGGCGCGCAGTCTTTGATGCAGCGCGAGGGGCGTCGGATGGGAAAGCAGTACTGATCCAACGGGTACAGGGAGCGCGGAGCACTGCCACTGGGGAGCGGCAGCCGCGCAGGTACCGACCGGGTCCGGCGGCCGGTTGCGTCTGCGGGGATGGGGACGCAACCGGCAACCTCTGCCTGAATGGGGCAGGTCAATCACAACGTCTTCACATTTCGCACTGAACGCGTGCAAATCGTTGTGATTCATGGTGTTAGGGGTTTTAATTCATCCATGACCTGCTAACCTGCGGTGATGATTCGACGTTCTCTGGCCTGCATGCTCACCCTCGGCCTGGTCGCCTGCGCGACCCAGCCGACGTCCCCACCGACTTCGCCACAGGCCAGCAGTACGCCGCGCCACCCGGCTGCCAAGCCCCACGGCCCGGCCGAGGCCGCGCCGGAAGCGACCGCGGCCACGGCAGCACCGGTCGATCTCACCCCGGTGCCCTTCGAGACCGCGCGCGCCAGATTCATTGCCGACACCGCCAAGCGCTACGGACTCAAGCCCGACGAGATCCGCAACGTGCTCGACCAGGCGCAGGTGCGCCAGCCGATCATCGCCGCCATGTCGCGGCCGGCCGAACGGGTCAAGCCGTGGAACGAATACCGGCCGATGTTCATCAGCAAGGCACGCATCGATGGCGGCAAGGCGTTTCTTGCCCGGCATCGCGCCGAACTGGACCGTGTGCAGCAGCGCACCGGCGTACCGGCGGAAGTGATCGTGGCGATCATTGGCGTGGAAACCAGCTACGGCAAGAATGCCGGCAGCCATCGCGTGCTCGATGCGCTGTACACCCTGGCCTTCTATTACCCGCGCAGTGGCGACCCGGCCAAGCTGGAGCGCGAAGTGCGCCGCGAGCTGTTCTTCCGCGATGAACTGGCCAAGCTGTTCGAGCTGGGTCGCGAGGAAAAGCTGGACATCACCACGCTCAAGGGCAGCTATGCCGGTGCGATGGGCATGGGCCAGTTCATGCCCTCCAGCTACCTGGATTACGCCGTGGACGGCAATGGCGATGGTCGCCGTGACCTGTTCACCAGCTACGACGACGTGTTCTCGTCCATCGCCAACTACTTCGTGAAGAAGGGCGGTTGGGTGCGCGGCGGCCAGGTTGCCGTGCCGGCCACGCTCGCCGCCGGCCGCGAGGAGTTCAACCCGACCGAGTGGATGCCCACCTGGTCGCTGGCCGACCTGGCCCAGCGCGGCTACCAGCCCAGCGCGCCGGTGCAGCCGGGTGCCACCGCCACCCCGATCACCCTTGAAGGCAGCACCGGCAAGCAGTACTGGCTGGGCTTCCAGAACTACTACGCAATCACCCGCTACAACCTCTCGAAGATGTACGCGATGGCCGTGTTCCAGTTGTCGCAGGCCATTGCCGGACAGGAGCTGCCCCCGGCATGAACATCAGATGGCTGGTCCCTGGATTGATCGTCCTCGCGCTGGCCGCCTGCAGCAGCGCGCCGAAAAAGCCGGCGACCGCCGGCCACGGTGGCAAGCCGTCCGGCACGGTGGTGCAGGGCAAGGGCGGGCGTCCAGCGCATTGTCCGGAGGGCTCGCCGTACGCGGCCGCCACCGAGGACCTGTCCACCCGTGGCAACTACACTGCCGGTGGCCTGTACAAGCCTGGCGTGAAAGACACCACGCCCAGTTACGTGCCCAACGTGGCCTGTATTCCCGAGCCGGTGGTGACCAATGAGGACCGCTCGGCGATCGGCAACAAGTCGCCCTACGTGGTGCTGGGCAAGCAGTACAAGGTGCTCGACGACACCCGCAACTACGTTGAACGCGGCACCGCTTCGTACTACGGCGCCAAGTTCCATGGCCGCCTGACCTCCAACCGCGAGGTCTACGACATGTACCAGTTCACCGCTGCGCACAAGACCCTGCCGCTGCCCAGCTTCGCCCGCGTGACCAACCTGGACAACGGCGAATCGGTGATCGTGCGCGTCAATGATCGTGGCCCGTTCCACGATGGCCGCGTGGTCGATCTCAGTTACGCCGCCGCTGTGCGCCTGGGCATCACCCAGCGCGGTACCGGCAACGTGGAAGTGCGCGCAGTGCAGCCGGGTGAAACCAACCTGATGGCGCAGAAGCCGTCGCGCCGCGAACGCCGTGCTGCTGAAGCGGCTGCCGCTGCCGTTGCCAGCGCACGCCCCGCACCCGCCGCACGTGCGGTTGCCGACAGCGACATCGATCGACTGGTCAAGCGCCTGCCGGCCGACGCCGCGCCCGAGCGCGGCCAGCCGGCTACCACCCAGGCCGCTGTCAGCACGATGCCGGAAGTGGCGGTCAGCAGCCTGCCGCCCAGCGCACCCGCGTCGCGTCCGGCAGCGCCGGTCGTGGCCACCGCCATGCCGCGCAGCCCGGCCCCGGCCAGCAGCCCCAGCCTGTCGCAGAAGGTGGTGGGCGCGGTGATGCTGCAGGTCGCCAGCTTCTCCAACCGCGACAACGCCAACCGGGCGATGGGCCAGCTCAACGCTGCCGGCATCGTCGGTGCCACCATCAGCGACATCGCTGCGGGCGGCCGTACCCTGTGGCGCCTGCGGGTTCCCGCCAGCGACCATGCCAGCGCGGCGGAACTTGCCGGGCGCATCTCGGGTCTGGGCTTTGGCTCGCCACAGATCGTCAAGGACTGATTCCGCTCGGGCCGGTGCTGCCGGCCCTTGCCACCTCGGCCTTACAATGGCCACCTCGCCCCATCCTTCATTTTCCGGCCGTCCCCTGGAGCCTGCTGTCCCATGAATTTCCGTTCCGCCGCCACTGCCCTGGCCGCCACCCTGGTGGTGGGCCTGGCCTCCGCCCAGACGCCGCTGCCGACCCCGGCCACCCCGGCGCCTGCCGCCGCTGCTGCCCCCGCCACCGTGGCCACGCCGCCGGCGCCTGCACCCAGCGTTTCCAAGGCCTGGGTGCTGATGGACTACGCCACCGGCCAGGTGCTGGCAGGCGAGAACATCAACGAACAGCTGGCCCCGGCCAGCATCACCAAGGTGATGACGTCGTACGTGATCGCCGCCGAGGTCAAGAACGGCAAGGTCCGTCCCGATGACCAGGTGATGATGAGCGAACGCGCCTGGCGCGAAGGTGGTGCCGGCACCGATGGCAGCTACAGCGGCTTCCCGGTCAACCAGACCGCGCGCCTGGAAGACATGGAAAAGGGCATGGCGATCCAGTCCGGCAATGACGCCGCGATCGCCCTGGCCGAGCACGTGGCCGGCAGCGAAGAAGCCTTTGCTTCGCTGATGAACAGCTACGCCGCCAAGATCGGCATGAAGAACTCGCACTTCGTGAACGCCCACGGCCTGACCGCCCCGGGCCATCACAGCAGTGCCTACGACCTGGCCCTGCTGGGCCGCGCGATGGTGCGCGACTACCCGGAAACCTACGCGTACAACAAGATCAAGGAATTCCAGGTCGGCACCATCAAGCAGCCCAACCGCAATCTGCTGTTGTGGCGCGATGGCAGCGTGGACGGCATCAAGACCGGCCACACCTCCGAGGCCGGCTACTGCCTGATGAGCTCGGCCCAGCGCGGTGACCAGCGCCTGGTCGCGGTGGTGCTGGGCGGCGCGTCGGAAAAGCAGCGCGCCGATGACAGCCTGGCCCTGTTGAACTGGGGCTTCCGCTTCTTCGAGACCCACCGCCTGTACGAGCCGGGCAAGGCCGTGGCCGAGCACAAGGTATGGAAGGGCACCACCGACAAGGTGCAGCTGGGCGTGGCGCAGCCGATGCTGGTCAGCGTGCCGCGCGGTCGCTACAACGACCTGAAGCCGAGCATCGACGTGCCCAAGACCCTGGAAGCGCCGTTCACCGCTGGCCAGCAGATCGGCACCGTCAAGGTCACCCTGGATGGCAAGCTGGTGGCCGAAGCGCCGCTGGTGGCTGTGGCCGCCGTCGAGCAGGCCGGCTTCTTCAAGCGCCTGTGGGACAGCTTCTGGATGTGGTGGGAATCGGAATGATCCGCAGCCTGCTGCGGTGAATGAAAAAGGCCGGCGAATGCCGGCCTTTTTCGTGGGATTCCGCCGGGCATGGCCCGGCGGACGCAGTCCCGGATTACAGCGAGCGATTCAATCCGGTGTGCCGACCAACGGTCGGCACCTACCCGCTTCACCATCAGCCCCTCGCTTACAGCGAGCGGCTGATGGTGAAGCTGCCGAACACCGGGGCTTCGCGCTGGCCATTGAACTCGCGGGTGCTGTGGTAACGGGCTACCGCGAATTTCCAGCGGCCGCGCATCACTGCCACGCCGTAACCGCCGTAGGCGACCACGTGGCGCTTGTCCACGCTGTGGCTGTTGCGGAACGTGTTGCCGTCCAGGGTGATATCGCGGATCACCCACGCCGCATCGGTGGTGGCGAACATGTGCCACGACCAGCCACTGGGCTTGCCACCCCGGGTCGGCGCGGTGTTCTCGCCGGCCGGGCGCAGCGGGGTGCTGCCGAAATCGTCGGGCAGCTTCCAGCCGAAACGCACTTCGCCGCCGACGTTGGCCTTGGTTTCCAGGTTGCCGATCGAGCCGCCGTAATGGCTGATCGCATCCCAGCCCCAGCCGTCGGCATTGATGCTGGCATCGCCCGGCCAGCGGCGCATGCGCTCGTGGGTCAGCATGAACACCGGTTCGTTGTGCAGCTGGTTGTCCCAGCCCTGGAATTTCTCATCACCCAGCACGTCGTGCACCGCGTTCTGCACCTGCCGGCCCTGCGCCCACGGGCCCACCACGCCCAGGGTCAGCTGGGTGGTCTGCAGGTGGTCGCCGCTGCGTGCGTTGTAGCCGAAGCTGGCCACCAGCACGCCCGCATACGGGCGGTCGTCTTCGATCAGGTCCTTCCGGGTGAAATCGGTGGGGGTGAAGATCCCCTGGGCCAGACTGAAGATCATGTTCTGCTGTTCGAACCTGCCCGGGTGCAGTGCCTCCAGGTGGCTGTTCACCCAGCGGGCCAGGCGCGGCAGGCACGGGTCGTCGGTGTAATCGACCAGGTTGGGCGAGACCAGGGTCAGCTGGGCGCCGTTGGTATAGCCCTGGTCCTGGTGGCGGCCGCCGAACAGGTCGTTGTCGACGCGGAAATTGACCTGCGGCGGGTGCTCGCGCATCGCGTCCGGGCCGCATTGCTCGGCTGCGTAGGCGGAAAGGGGGAGGGCGGTGGCCAGCAGGCCGGACAATCCAAAGGATGCGAGGTAGCGCATGGATGGGATGATCATCGGGAAGGGGGCTTTTGTCTGTCGTTTTATGCAACGACACGGTACTCCCGGCGCTGTGATGGAACGAGCGCGCTGGGATCACTT
The DNA here is from genome assembly GCF_056397905.1 of Stenotrophomonas sp. 05L414_2. Lineage (NCBI taxonomy): Bacteria > Pseudomonadati > Pseudomonadota > Gammaproteobacteria > Lysobacterales > Lysobacteraceae > Stenotrophomonas > Stenotrophomonas sp. 05L414_2. The sequence continues at coordinate 7,982 of NZ_JBFTOJ010000072.1, read as the reverse complement.
GTCTGTTCCGAAAACAACATTGTCTGATCGATACAATCGATTACCGCAGGTGAAGCCGCAGCGATGGGGCACCCTGGGAGCTGGGTCCCAGCCTGAATGGATGTTCAGCTGCAACGCAGCGGCCCGCCCGCAGTGCCGCCGGCTTACATGAATACTCTTGGGTTTGTTGCCCTGCGGCCCGATAATGGGCGCATGGAAATCAAGTCCGACAACCCCGAACACGGCTTCCAGTTCCCCGGTCAGTTCGAGCTCAGCGCGATGGGCCCGGCCAACCGCGGCCTGGAGCATGAACTCCCCCGCCTGCTGCTGGCTGCTGGCGTCGACGTGGTGAACGAGCGCATCAGCTGGAAGCATTCGTCCAACGGCAAGTACGTCTCGGTGCGCCTGGTCTTCCGGGCCGAGAACCGTGAACAGTACGACGTGGCCCACCAGGCCCTGCGCGACCACCCGGAAGTGAAGTGGACGGTGTAGCCGTCAGCTGCGCTGCCGAAGCGGCTGCCCCCGAGGCGCGCCCGCCGCGCCCGGCGGTGGTCCGTGACCTGGGGCGCCAGGCCTACGAGCCGGTCTGGCACGCCATGCAGCGTTTCACCGACCAGCGCGACGATGACACGCTGGACGAGCTGTGGGTGGTCGAGCACGAGCCGGTGTTCACCCTGGGCCAGGCCGGCAAGGTCGAACACGTGCTGGCGCCGGGTGAGATCCCGGTGGTCCACGTCGATCGCGGTGGCCAGGTGACCTACCACGGCCCCGGCCAGATCGTGATCTATCCGCTGCTGCGGCTGCCGCGGCTGGGCATCGGCGTGCGCGACTACGTATGCCGCATCGAGCAGGCCATCATCGACACCCTGGCGGAATGGAACATCGGTGCCGAACGGCTCGATGGCGCCCCGGGCGTCTACGTCGGCGGCGCCAAGATCGCCGCGCTCGGCATCCGCGTGCGGCGCGGCTGCACCTTCCACGGCCTGGCCTTCAACGTGGCCATGGACCTCGACCCTTTCCACCGCATCAACCCCTGTGGTTACGAGGGGTTGCAGGTGACCACGGTGCTAGACTTGGGTGGTCCGTCCGGGATGGACGCCGTCAAGCCGGTGCTGCTGGACCACCTGGCCCGCCAGTTCGGCCTGCTGCTGCAGCCCGTGCCTGAACTGCCTGATCTCTCTGCGGCCGCCTGACCGCCCCCGGAAACGCCATGACTGAAACCACTGCCCGCACCATTCCCCTGCAGATCGTGCAGGCCGAGCTTCCGTCCACCGCGCCGTTGCAGGCCGGGGTCAAGCAGATGGGTGGGGACAAGATCAACCGTTCGCCGGTGCAGTTCGCCGACGTGCCGGTGCTGCGCAAGCCCTCCTGGATCCGCGTGCGCATTCCTTCGGGCAATGCCGTGCAGAACCTGAAAGCCAAGCTGCGCGAGAACCGCCTGGTGACCGTGTGCGAGGAAGCCAGCTGCCCGAACATCCACGAATGCTTCGGCCACGGCACCGCCACTTTCATGATCCTGGGCGAGGTCTGCACCCGCCGCTGCTCGTTCTGCGACGTGGCACACGGCCGGCCGAAGCCGCCCGATGCCAACGAGCCGGCCAGCCTGGGCCAGACCGTGGCCGACATGGGCCTGAAGTACGTGGTGGTGACCAGCGTCGACCGCGATGACCTGCGCGACGGCGGTGCCCAGCACTTCGTCGACTGCATCACCGCCATCCGCGAGAAATCGCCGGGCACCCGCATCGAAGTGCTGACCCCCGATTTCCGCGGCAAGGGCCGCATGGAGCGCGCGCTGGAGATCCTCGCGCAGAACCCGCCGGACGTGTTCAACCACAACATCGAAACCGTGCCGGACCTGTACCGCAACGTGCGCCCGGGTGCCGATTACCAGTGGTCGTTGAACCTGCTGAAGAACTTCAAGGCGCAGCACCCTGACGTACCGACCAAGTCGGGCATCATGCTGGGCCTGGGCGAAGACTTCGAACAGATCAAGGCCACCATGCGCGACCTGCGTGCGCACAATGTGGACATGATCACCATCGGCCAGTACCTGCAGCCGACCGCGCACCACCACCCGGTGCTGAAGTACTGGACCCCGGACGACTACAAGGCGCTGGAAGTCTACGGTTACGAGCTGGGCTTCAGCCACGTGGCCTCCGGCCCGATGGTGCGCTCGTCGTACCACGCCGACGTACAGGCCAAGGGTGCCGGCGTCCAGTAAGCGGTTGCGCGATGCGCGCTACCGCTTCCCACGGTGTGCTGCGCACACCGTGGGCCCCGGCTTACCACCACCCACACCCCCGCCGCTTCGCGGCCGCCCCCTGACTCAGGGGGCTTGCAACCCGACGGCCTCCGTAACCTGATAGACGTCACCGCAAGGTGGGCCGCTCTTCAGCCATTCACAATTTGCTACACCGGCCCCGCTAGGCTGGTTTTCCACTGGAAGTGGACGGGTGACAAACCCGGCAACTTTCGGCACTGTCGTGGTGTCTGAACACCCTGCAGTCTCCCCCTTGGCAAGGCGCCTTCGAGCACGTCAATGAAATTCAAAGCCCCCGCATTCCTGATGGCCCTGGCGCTGGTCGCGCCGTTGGCGCTGGCGGCCAAGGCCGACTCGCCGGCGTTGCCGGCGGCGGCTACCGCCGATCAGGTGACCACCTCCAAGCTGGTATACGGCCTGTTGTCCGACAGCCGCTACGCCTATCGCCCGCGTGCGCTCGATGAAGCCACCTCCAAGGATGTGTTCAAGCGCTACCTGGAGACCCTGGACGGCGGCAAGCAGTACTTCACCCAGGCCGACATCACCCGCTTCGCACCGTTCCAGGCCGGCATTGCCAATGCCATCCGCGGCGGCGAGCTGGAGCCGGCCTTCCAGGTGTTCGCGGTCTACAAGCAGCGCGTCGGCGAGCGCGTGGCCTATGCGCGCAAGCTGCTGAAGCAGGAACCGGATTTCACCACCGACGAGCGCTTCGAGTACGACCGCAAGGACGTGCCGTGGGCAGCGTCCAACGCCGAACTCGACGAGCTGTGGCGCAAGTCGGTGAAGAATGACTGGCTGCGCCTGAAGCTGGCCGGCAAGAAGTCCGATGACATCCGCAAGACGCTGGACAAGCGTTACGCCACCCTGGAAAAGTCGGTCAACGAGCTGAAGGGCGAAGACACCTTCCAGTTCTTCATGAACGCCTACACCAGCGCGGTTGATCCGCACACCGATTACTTCACCCCGCGTACCGCCGAGAACTTCAACCAGGCGATGTCGCTGTCGCTGGAAGGCATCGGCGCGCAGCTGCAGCGCCAGGACGACGTGGTGGTGATCCGCGAGATCATCGCCGGTGGTCCGGCGGCCGTGGACGGCACGCTGAAGCCGGGTGACCGCATCGTCGGCGTYGGCCAGGGCAAGTCCGGGCTGGTGGAAGATGTGATCGGCTGGCGCATCGATGATGTCGTTGCCAAGATCCGTGGCGCCAAGGACACCCAGGTGAAGCTGGAGTTCATTCCGGCCGAAGCGGGCGTCGACGGCAAGCACCACACCCTGGTGCTGACCCGGCAGAAGGTGCGCCTGGCCGAACAGGCCGCCAAGGGCGAGACCATGACCATTCCGGCCGTCAATGGCGAGCCGGCACGGAAGGTTGGCGTGATCAAGCTGCCGACCTTCTACCAGGACTTCGAAGGCCGTCGTCGCAACGCCACCGATTACGCGTCGGCCACCCGCGATGTGGCCAAGCTGCTGGCCGGTTTCAAGACCGACAAGCTGGACGGCGTGGTGCTGGACCTGCGCAACAACGGTGGCGGTTCGCTGGATGAGGCCATCGAGCTGACCGGTCTGTTCATCGAGCAGGGTCCGGTGGTGCAGGTGCGCGAATCCGGTGGCCGGGTCACCGTCAACAGCGACCGCAACCAGGGCGTGGCATGGGACGGTCCGCTGGCCGTGCTGATCAACCGTGGTTCGGCCTCGGCGTCGGAGATCTTTGCTGGTGCCATCCAGGACTACGGCCGCGGCCTGGTCATCGGTGAAACCAGCTTCGGCAAGGGCACGGTGCAGAACATCGTCGACCTGGACCGTTGGCCGAGTGGCGAAGCCCAGCGCTTTGGCCAGGTGAAGCTGACCATCGCCCAGTTCTTCCGCATCAGCGGCAGCAGCACCCAGCACAAGGGTGTGGTGCCGGACCTGGCGTTCCCGGCCAGCGTCGATGCCACCGAGTTCGGCGAGAGCACCTACGACAATGCCCTGCCGTGGACCCGTATCGCCGCGGTGCCGCACACCCAGTACGGCAACTTCGCGCCGTTGCTGCCGAAGCTGGAAACGCGCCATGACGCGCGCATCGCCACCGACAAGGAATTCCAGTGGTGGAACGAGGACGTGGAGCAGTTCCGTACTGAAGCGGCGAAGAAGTACGTCTCGCTGAATGAAGCGACCCGACGTGCCGAGCGCGAGCGCCAGGACACCCAGCGCAAGCAGCGCCAGATCGTGCGCAAGGAACTGGGCCTGGCCCTGGACCCGTTGGCCGATGACAGCAGCGATGACGGCCTGACCGGCAACGAGCGCGACATCGTCAAGGATGCCGCCCGCGAGAAGGCCGCCGAGAAGCGTCCGGATCCGTTGCTGCGTGAATCGGCCTCGATCCTGGCCGACGCGGTGAACCTGCTGGAGGCCGACCGTCCGCTGTCGGCGCAGGTGCTGCCGCAGTCCACCGCCGCAGGCCGCTGGGCCGACTGATTGACTGAAAAAGGGGGACGGAGGGATCAGGTCGTTAGTGGCACAAACGACTTGATCCTTCCGTCCCCTTTTTGCATGAACCGGGTACAACGGTGGCGGACGGGACCGGTGTTTTCGACCCGGCGCACACGGGCACGGGGCTACCCTCGGGGATAACGTCTTCGCAGGAGTACCCATGCGGGCCTCCCTTCTTTCTGCTTCCCTGCTGGCTGCCACCAGTGCCTTGGCATTGACCGCCTGTGGCGGTCGTGCCGCCGACAGCAGTCTGCTGCGGGAGTCCTTCGACTCCGGCGACACCTTTTCGCGCACCGTCGATGGCCGTCCCGCCGAAGCCTGCGAAGCAGCCCGGCGCACGCTGCTCAGCCAGGGCTATGCGATCGCACGCTCGGACGATGCGCAGGTGGAAGGCAACAAGAACTTCCAGCCGCGCGAGGACGACCATGAGCAGCTGGTGCTGCGTATCTCGTGCGCGCCGCGTGGCAGCCAGGCGTTGGTGTTCGTCAGCGCCGTGCAGGACCGCTATGCACTGAAGAAGAGCCCGACCTCGGCCAGTGTTGGCGTGGGCGCGCTGGGCTCGGTGTCGCTGCCGTTCGGCAGCAATGACGACTCACTGGTGAAAGTGGCCAGCAGCACGATCACCGATGCCGAGTTCTATCGGCGCTTCTTCCAGCGCCTGCAGCAGTACCTGCCAGCGGCAGCGAAGCCAGAGCCGCAACCGCAACCGCAACCGGCCGCGTCGCCGCAGCCTCCTGCCGGGCCTGAGCCCCAACCAGCGCCGGCAGCAACGGACCAGGGCTGAGCGTGCGCGGCAGGGTGATGGCGTGGGCCCTGCTGCTGGGCTGGCCCCTGAGCACGCTGGCCGCTACAGCCGAGTGCAGCCAAGGCCTGCTGCAGCGGCTGGGATGGCGCTTTGAAACCGCAACGATCACCACGCCACAGGTACAGGGTGGGCCGGTGTGTACGCGTGCCTCGCTGGCCGAGGCGCAGGCGGCCGGTGATCTGCGCGTGCGTTGGCCGGGAACGCTGGCCGAGGCCGACAGGAAGGCCCTGTTGCAGCAGTTGCTGGATGACCCGGCCACGGTCTGCGCCTACGCCTTTGAACTGGGCGGCGCCGTGCAACGCGCTACGCAGGCACTGCAGGACAATGAATCCTTCCGCTTCACCGGTGTGCAGCTGGGCTGGATAGGCTTTGGCGCACGCGGCGCCCCGGCACAGGGTTGGCAGCGGGTGCGCAGCTTCGGCCGCGGCTATGTACCTGCCGCCAGCAACAGCCGCGCACTGGATGCGTTCTATACGGGCCACGTTCGTGCCGAGTGCGGTGTCGGCCGCCAAGTCGCGCAGCTGGCTACGCAGCGCGAGCTGTACGGCGATGCGGCCTTCGATGCGGAATTCGCGCCCGCCGAACTGTCCATCGGCACGTTCCTTGGCCTGCACGACACCGACAGCATCCTGCTGGGCGCGCAGGCCGGCCAGTTCATGGCCGACGGCAAGGCCGTGCGCACGTCGGCGATGGGGCGGCAGGCCTTTGTCGGGCTGCCGGGCTTCATCGAACACGTCTTCGACAAAAGCACCTTGGACGATCTGAGCAACCAGGCGGAGAACTTCGTCGTGGTGGAGGTGGGCGCAGGCGCTGCGCAGGCACTGGCGGAGCACGGTGGCCTGGCCTGGTATGACCAGCGCAACCGTGCCCTGTGGCAGCTGGCGCAGGGCATTCCGCGTGTCGGCCAACGCTATTTCGAGCGGCTGTTGTACGAACGCGATCCAGCGCTGCGTGCGCAGCTGGCCCCGCGCTATCGTGACGTCGTGCAGCAGATGGACCAGTTGCTGGACGATCCGTTCTACCAGCAGTTCGTGATCTACGCGCACCCACGCGGTATACGTCCTGTCGGCTACCACATCATTCGCCTGCTCGACCGGAATCCGCGCACGCCGTTTTCCATCGACCTAGCGTTGCACAATCTGCATACCACGCTCTACCGGCGTTGGCGCGAGGCGCAGTTGCGCCATTGCGCAGCCACCGGCAGGCCAGGCAGCCTGACCCTAGACCCCAACTGAAGGTGAAACAATGGATATTGCAATGATCGGCCTCGGCCGGATGGGCGCCAACATGGCCCAGCGCCTGCACCGCGGTGGCCACCGCGTTGTCGGCTACGACCCGGGCGAGGGCGCCCGCCAGCGCGCCGCCGAGGCCGGCCTGGAGGTGGTTGATTCGCTGGCCGCAGCAGTGGCCGCGCTGCCGGTGCCGCGCGTGGTGTGGCTGATGGTGCCCGCCGGCGATACCGTGGACCAGACGCTGGGCCAGTTGACCCCGCACCTGGCCGAAGGTGACATCGTCATCGACGGTGGCAACTCCAACTACCAGGACTCGATCCGTCGCGCCAAGGCGCTGGCCGAAGATGACCTGGGCTACGTGGACTGTGGCACCAGCGGCGGCGTGTGGGGCCTGCAGGAAGGCTACAGCCTGATGGTGGGTGGCGATGCAGCGGTGGTCGAACAGATCGCACCGCTGCTGCGCACGCTGGCACCGGCCRAGGACCGCGGCTGGGCGCGCGTCGGCCCTTCCGGCGCAGGCCACTTCACCAAGATGGTCCACAACGGCATCGAGTACGGAATGATGCAGGCCTACGCCGAAGGCTTCGCGTTGATGGAGCGCAAGCAGGAGATGGAACTGGACCTGGCCCAGGTGGCCGAGGTCTGGCGCCACGGCAGCGTGGTGCGTTCGTGGCTGCTGGACCTCAGCACCGAAGCGCTCAAGCGCAATCCCTCGCTGGATGGCATCGCACCGTATGTGGAAGATTCCGGTGAAGGCCGCTGGACCGTCGCCGAAGCGATCGCGCTGGACGTACCGGCCCCGGTGATCACCCTGTCGCTGCTCGAACGCCTGCGTTCGCGCGAATCCAATTCGTTCACCGACCGCCTGCTGTCAGCGATGCGCAACGAATTCGGCGGCCACGCCATCAAGAAGTCGTAAGCACCGGTTTTATGTAGATCCACGCATGGCGTGGATCTACTGTGTCGACCAAGGTCGACACCCACCAAGAGCAGGCCATGCCGTGTCGACCAAGGTCGACACCCACCAAGAGCAGGCCATGCCGTGTCGACCAAGGTCGACACCCCCCAAGAGCAGGCCATGCCGTGTCGACCAAGGTCGACCCCCACCAAGAGCAGGCCATGCCGTGTCGACCAAGGTCGACACCCCCAAGAGCAGCGGACAACTGTCGAAGGCGGGGTGGGTCCGGTTGCGGGGGTGTCCGCGGCATGGATGCCGCGGCCAAGCCCCCAGGGA
>NZ_JBFTOJ010000071.1:0-19911 GCF_056397905.1 Stenotrophomonas sp. 05L414_2 | reverse complement strand
AGGGAGGGAATGCCGGCCATGTTGGGCGCCGCCACGCTATAGTTGAAATGAATTCCTACAATCCCCGGCATTGCCATGGACAATACCCTGCGTCGCATCGACCTCAACCTGCTGGTAACCCTGCAGGCCTTGCTGGAAGAGCAGAACGTCACCCGCGCGGCCGAACGCCTGCATCTGGCCCAGCCCACGGTCAGCGTGCAGCTGGCGCGCCTGCGCCACCTGTTCGATGATCCGCTGCTGCTGCCGGGGCCACGCGGCATGCGTGCCACCGCACGTGCCGATGCGCTGCGCGAACCATTGGCCGACGCACTGGCTGCACTGCAGCGTGCAGTCGCACCGGTGCAGGCGTTCGATCCGGCCCAGGCCACGCAGACCTGGCGGATCATGGCGTCGGACTTCGGCGAAACCACGATCGTCCTGCCGGCATTGGCCGACCTGCGCGTGCGCGCACCCGGCACGCGCCTGGCCGTGGTCAGCCTGGCGCCGGCGCAGATGGTGGCGCAGAGCGAACGCGGCGAGATCGATCTCGCCCTCCACATCACCTCCGACGCGCCTGCCTCCCTGCACCATCGTCCGCTGTTCCAGGAACGCTACGTACTGGCCGGGCGTCGCGACCATCCAAGACTGAAGCGGCGGCCGACGCTCAAGCAGTTCTGCGCGCTGGACCACGTGATCGTGTCACCGGATGGCGGCGGTTTCCATGGCGGCACCGACAGTGCGTTGGCGCATGTAGGCGCGCGTCGCAACGTGGTGCTGTCGGTGCCGCACTTCCTGTTCCTGCGCAGCGTGCTGCTGCGCACGGACCTGGTGGCGATGATGCCCTCGCGCCTGGTCGCGCAGGACCCGGCCTTGAAGGCGGTTGCCGCGCCCATTGATGTGCCTGGGTTCGAGATGGTGATGCTCTGGCACGAACGCGTGCATCGCGATCCGGCACATCGCTGGCTGCGCGAGCGTATCTGCGCGCATTCATGAAACCTCGTGCCAGGACCCGCCCGGGAAATATTGCGACGCGTCATGTAACCGGTTACATCCCTTGCTAGCGTAGGCCCGCCCGTTCCCGGGCCCTGCCGATGTGAGGCCTTCGCAATGACGTTGTGCGCTGACCGCTGGACCGCTCCCCGCCTGCCGAACCGGCGCCTTGCCGCGGCCCTGCTGCTCGGCCTGTCACTGGCCGCCACCGCCACCGCACAGAACCTGCCACCGCGCGCGCAATGGCAGGCCAGCGCGTCGTCGCAGCAGGTTCCGGCGATGGCGATCAGCCACCTGATCGACAACGATCCGAAGACGGTGACCGGCGGTGCGTTCAGCCCCGGCCACTGGTTCCAGGTCGATCTCGGCAAGCCTGCGATGCTGGCCGGTGCACGCCTCACCTGGGATGTCTCCAACCCCGAGGGCTATTCGCTGCAGACCTCGCTCGACGGCAAGCAGTGGCAGAGCGCCTACGTCATGGGCGATTCGCTGGGTGGCATCGAGACCCTGTACTTCGCGCCGCGACAGGCCCGCTACCTGCGCCTGGCCAGCCCGCAGCGCACTTCCGACTGGGGCGTATCCATCTTCGAAATGGAACCGCTCGACACCACGCTCAGCGCACGGGTGACCGGGCTGGACGCCACCCAGTCTGCTGCGCTGTGGCAGGGCGGCGGCACGGTTGCCATCCCCGCAGGCAAAGGCGGCATCCACACGCTCGACATCACCCTGCCCCGTGCGCAGCCCAGCACCGGGCTGGCGGTGGACTGGGCCAACGTGCACGGCGCTGCACGCCTGCAGGCGCAGGACACACAGGGCCGCTGGCACGAACTGGCGCGCGACGCGCAGGCGGCGACCCGGCAGCAGAGCTGGCTGGCGGCCGACGCGCCACTGGACATCCAGGCACTGCGGCTGACCGTGGAAGGCGATGCACCCCAGGTCAAACGCATCCGCCTGCTCGGCCCGAAGGCGGTGATGACGCCGATGAAGCGGTACCAGATCGCCGCCAGTGGCGCGCAGCGCGCGTTGTTCCCTGCCTCGCTGCACATGCAGCAGACCTACTGGACCGCAGTCGGCGTGCATGCGGGCCGGCAGAAATCGATCTTCGACGAATACGGCAACATCGAAGCCTACAAGGGCGCACCGCTGGTGCAGCCGATCTGGCGCAGTGCCGATGGCCGCGCGACCGGTGCCGCCGAACAACCGGTGCAGCACGCACTGCGCGATGGCTGGAAGCCGATGCCGTCTGCCACGTGGTCACCGCAGCCCGGGCTGGAACTGCGCAGCGAAGCCTTTGCCATCGAGCGCGACGGGCAACCGGTCACCTTCGTGCGCCATCGCCTGCGCAACACCGGCAGTGCGGCCATCGAAGGCACGCTGACCCTCGCAGTGCGACCGATGCAGATGAATCCGCCGTGGCAGAACGGCGGCCTGTCGCCGATCCGCCAGGTGGCCGTCGAAGGCAACAGCGTGCGCGTCAATGGCCGCACGCTGCTGCAGTCACTCAGCGCAGTGGATGCCGCTGGCACCGCCCCCTTCGGCAACGAAGGTGACACCGAGATCACCACGGCCATCGCCAGCGGAAAACTGCCTGCCGCACAGCAGTCCAGCGATGCCGCAGGCCTGGCAGCGGCGGCGTTGAGCTACCGCGTCACCCTGGCCCCCGGTGCCAGCGACGCGGTGGTGGTGGCCTTCCCGCTCGGTACCGCCACCGCCGATGCCAATGGCGTGCTGCCGGAAGCACCGGCCCTCAACCTCGCCTCGCTGCCGCGCGACGGCGACAAGGCGTTCGACACGCTGGCCAGCCGCGCCTCCGCTGATTGGCAGGCGCGGCTGGGCCAGGTCGGCCTGCGCCTGCCCGACCCTTCGCTGGTGGACATGCTGCGCGCGCAGGCCGCCTACATGCTGATCAACCAGACCGGCCCGGCCATGCAGCCCGGTCCGCGCAACTACAACCGCTCCTTCATCCGCGATGGCATGGCCACCTCGGCCGTGCTGCTGCGCATGGGCGAAGCCAAGGTGGCACGCGACTACCTGGCCTGGTACAGCGAACACGGCGTGCACGGCAATGGCCTGGTGTCGCCCATCCTCAACGACGATGGCAGCGTCAATACCGGCTTCGGCTCGGACATCGAGTACGACAGCCAGGGCCAGTACATCACCCTCGTTGCCGACGTCGCCCGGCTCGATGGCGGGCCGGAAAGCGTACGTGCCTACCTGCCCAAGGTGAAGGCCGCGCTGCGCTTCCTGCAGGAACTGCGCGAACGCACGCTGGTGCCGGGCTACATGGCCGACCAGCCATCGCCGGAGCGCTTCGCCGGCATCCTTGCGCCGTCGATCAGCCACGAAGGCTACCCCTCRCCCACCCACAGCTACTGGGACGACTACTGGGGCCTGAAGGGCTGGCATGACGGCGCGTGGTTGGCTGAATCGCTGGGCGACCACGAAACCGCCACGTGGGCGCGCGAACAGTACAAGGCGCTGTATGACGCACTGCACGCCTCGATCCGCGCGACGATGGCGTGGAAGGGCATCGACTTCATTCCSTCMTCGGCCGACCTSGGCGAYGGCGAYCCGACCGGYGTRTCGATCGCGCTGGAYCCCACCGGTGCGCAGRGCGTGCTGCCGGCCGAGGCCCTGCGCACCACCTTCTCCCGCTACCTGGACGATGTGCGCAAGCGCAACCAGCCTGGTGCGCTGTATGCCTACACGCCGTATGAAATCCGCAACGTGCTGAGCTACGTGCACCTGGGCCAGCCCGAAGCGGCCGACGAGCTGCTGCAGGGCCTGCTGCACGATCGCAGGCCGCTGGAATGGCAGGTGCTGGCCGAGGTCGTGCACTCGCGGTTGCGCTTCCCGCGCTATCTGGGCGACATGCCGCACACCTGGATCGGCGCCGAATACGGCCGCACCCTGTTCGGGATGCTGATGCGCGAGGATGACGACGCGTTGTCGCTGCTGCCGGGCACGCCCCCTTCCTGGGTCGCTGGCGAGGGCCTGGCCGTGGACCACCTGCCCACTGCCTATGGAACCCTGCAGATGCAGGCGCGGCAGCGCAACGGCAACCTGACCGTGTCGCTCGGCAAGGGGCTGCGCAAGGGCACGCCGGTGCGCGTATGGTGGCCCAGCCGTACCCTGCCCAAGGACGTGCGCGTGGATGGGCGATCGGTACGGAACTTCGACAAGGATGGCGTGCTGCTCGATGGCCCGTTCCGCATCCTGGAGGCACGTTGGCAGTAATGCCGATGCAGGAACCGAAGTGATCGAACTTCTACTCGATGGCAGCCCTGTCGCCGCCGCTACCGACGATCAGCTGGCCAGCGCACTGGCGCTGGCCGCATCCATGCCCCAGTTCGAACTATGGGCATCGGTGCCCGACGGTCCATCGCTGTGCATGCTGCGCAATGCCGAGCATGCATGGCTGATGTACCTGCGCGAGCCCGGCGACGGCGGCTTCCACTCCTGCGGAAAGGAACACCGCGCCGGCAACGCTTATTTCCGGCTCGACAATGGCCAGGTGGATGGCTATCCCCTGGCGTGGTGCATCGGCATCGAGGCGTGCTTCGCCGCGATCAGTTTCTTTCACGGCAATGGAGGCGCCCGCCTGGAACACATCGATTGGCAGCCCTGACCCCGGTAGAGGCCGACCTTGGTCGGCATGCCCCGCCTCGCATTCCGGTGGGTGCCAACCGTTGGTTGGCACGCCCTCTGGTAGATGCCGACCTTGGTCGGCACGCCTTCCGTCGAGCAAGCTCGACGCCTACCAAGCGGCATCGCTAGAACCCTGGCAACCCCGGCGGATTGGTCTGCGACTGCGGCACCGCTTCTTCGGCCACATTCCAGCGTGCCAGCACCTTCGCGTAGGTACCGCTGCTGATCTGGGTGTTCAATGCCTGGGTCACCGCATCGGCCAGGCCACTGCCCTTGCGGGTGGTCACCGAAATCGCCGCTGCGTCCGGCCAGCCACCCGGGAACAGGCCGACCCGGCGCACCTTGCCATCGCGCGCCGAATAGGCGCCGGTGGCATTCGGCTCGAACGACACGTCGGCGCGGCCGGTGATCACTGCCAACCGCCCGATCACCGCATCATCGAAGTACTGGTACTCCACCGGTTTCAGGCCTGCGGCGATGTTCTGCTTGTCCCATTGGCGCAGGATCTGGTCCTGGTTGGTGCTGGCCCCCACCACCACTTTCAGCCCCGCAATGTCGGCCGGTGCGGCGATCTTCTGGATCGGGCCATCGGTGCGGGTGTAGATGCCCAGCAGGTCGAAACGATAGCTGGAGAAATCGAACTTCTTCTTGCGTTCTTCAGTGACCGTCACGTTCGACAGCACCGCATCGTACTTGCCCGATTCCAGCCCCAGYGGCCAGTCGGCCCAGGCCACCGGCACCACCACCAGCTTCAGGCCCAGGCCATCGGCGATCAACCGCGCGATGTCCGGCTCCACGCCCACCACTTCCTTGCTGTCGGCACCGTAGTCGGCCAACGGCAACTGGCCGGGATGGGTGGCGATGGTGAATGCGCCCGGGGTGACGAAGCGATAGCCGGCCGGAATCAGCGCCTGCGCCTTCGGATCGGGCGTGCCCTTCAGTATCTGCGCGTTGCTGGCCGCCAGCGAGGTCGCCGCAACGGGCACGCCGTCGGGGCCCTGGCGCACGCGCGAATAGACGATGCCGGCAATGCCGATGACCAGTACACCGACGATCAACAGGGTGCTGCGGGCGGGGCGTCGCTGCGATGCTGGGCTCATGGCGGTTCTCGAAATGGGGTTACAGGGTCTTGGCCAGGAAATCGGCGGTGCGTTGCTGGCGCGGGTGTTCAAACAGCGCGTCCGGCGTGCCCTGCTCGATCACCCGGCCCTGGTCCATCATCACCACGTGGTCGGCCACGCGGCGGGCGAAGCCCAGTTCGTGGGTGACGATCACCAGCGTGGTGCCGGAACTGGCCAGTTCCTCGATCACGCTCAGCACCTCCGACACCAGCTCCGGGTCCAGCGCCGAGGTCGGCTCGTCGAACAGCAGTACCTTCGGCTGCAGGGCCAGCGCGCGGGCGATGGCCACACGCTGCTGCTGGCCGCCAGACAGCTGGCGCGGGAAGGCATCGGCCTTGTCGGCCAGCCCCACCCGCTCCAGCAGGGTGCGTGCCTGCTGCTCGGCCTGGGCGCGCGAAATGCCGCGCACCGCGATGGGCGCTTCGATGATGTTCTCCAGTGCGGTCAKGTGCGGGAACAGGTTGAAGYSCTGGAACACCATGCCGACTTCCGCGCGGCGACGGCGGATCTCACCTTCCGGCAGCTCGTACAGGGTGTCGCCGTCGCGGCGGTAACCGATCAGCTGGCCGCCCACGGTGACGAAGCCGCTGTCAGCACGCTCCAGGTGATTGATCAGCCGCAGCAGCGTGGACTTGCCCGCACCGGACGGACCAATCAGTACGGTCACGCTGCCGGCCCTCAGTTCCAGATGCACGTCATCAAGCACCGTCTGCTCGCCGAAGGCCTTGCCCACTCCCTGCAGGGACACAGCCGCGCCCGTTCCGGCCTCGATCGGCACGGCAAATGCCGCGCGGCTGGGCACGCGTGCAGCGGTCGCCGCCGCCCGCGGAGCTGCAGACGATACCCGCGACACGTTGCGCTCATGCTGCAGCTGGCCGCGGGCAAAGCGCTGCTCCACCCGCCGTTGCAGCAGCGACAGCACCGTCAGGATCACCAGGTACCAGACCGTGGCCACCATCAGCAGCGGCACCACCTCCAGGTTGCGCCGGTAGATCACTTGCACGGTGTAGAACAGCTCCGGCAACGCCAGCACGTAGACCACCGAGGTGCTCTTGGCCAGGCCGATCACATCATTGAACGCTGCAGGCAGGATCGAACGCATCGCCTGCGGCAGGATGATGCGGCGCACCTGGCGCCCACGCGGCAGGCCCAACGCTGCGGCCGCCTCGTACTGGCCGTGGTCGACCGACAGGATGCCACCACGGATCACCTCGGCCGAGAACGCCGCCTGGTTCAAGGTGAGGCCGAGCACGGCGGCAGTGAACACGCCGATCAGCTGCGTGGTCGGGTACGAGAACAGGCTGATGCCGGTGAAGGGAACGCCCAGTTCGATGGTGCTGTACAGGTAGCCCAGGTTGTTCAGCAGCAGCAACAGCACCAGCAGCGGAATCGAACGAAACAGCCACACGTAGCCCCACGACACTGCCGACAACAGCGGTGAACCGGAGACCCGGGCCAAGGCCAGCAAGGTGCCCAGCGCGAAGCCGAGGCCGGTACCGAGTGCGGTCAGCAGCAGCGTTCGCCCCAACCCTTCCAGTACCGGCCGGGCAAAGAACCACTCGGCGAACGTGCCCCAGCCCCAGCGCGGATTGCCCAGCACCGACTGCAGGCCGATCAGGATCAGCGCGAGTGCCAACACCGTGCCGATCACCTGCAACGGATGCCGCGCCGGCACGATCTTCAGCGCCGTGGCCGGCTGGCGGACAATGCCCTCGATGGCAGTGGAAGGCGTACTCATGCCGCCGCTCCATGCAGTGCGAGGGCGGCTGCGTCGCCCGCCTGTGGCTGTGGCACCAGGTGTTTTTCGAACGGCAGATGCGCGATGGTTTCCGGGTCCGCATGCAGATCGAACAACGCGGTGTAGCCGTGGCTGAGGTACAGGCCGACCGCCTCGGGCTGGCGGAAGCCGGTGGTCAGGAACACGCGCCGATAGCCCTGCCGTGCAGCCTGGTCTTCCAGTTCCTGCAGCACGCGCCGGGCGATGCCCTGCCGACGCAGGCCAGGCAGCGTCCAGATGCGTTTGAACTCGGCGGTGTCCTCATCGCGATGCGGCATGAACGCGCCGCCGGAAATCGCCACGCCGTCGCGCAGCAGCAGCACGAATGCACCGACCGGGGCAGCGAAGGCTTCGGCCGGATAGCGCTGCAGTTCCTCGCGCGCACTGCCACCGATACGCCGGCRCACGTCCGCATAGCGGTGGTCGTACTCCTGCTCCAGGCCATCGAACAACGGGCGCGCCAGCGGGTCGTCCACCGAGGTGTACAGGAACCGATCGTTGTCGTACCGCACGCTCATGCCACGTCCTCCACCAGATAGTGCTCGGCCAGACGCGCCCACAGGCTGGCCGCCGGGGCGATGGCCGCGTCGTTGAACACATAGCGCGGGCTGTGCAGCGGTGCGCTGTCGCCGTTGCCGACGAACACGAAACTGCCCGGCCGCGCCTGCAGCAGGAAGGCGAAGTCCTCGCTGGCGGTACGCGGCGCGAAGGCCTCCACCACCTGCCCTGCACCGAACCCCTGTATCGCCACCTCGCGGATGTAGGCTGTCTGCTCGGGGTGGTTGATCACGCTGGGGAAGCCACGCGGGAATTCGATCTCGGCACGCGCACCGAAGGCAGCGGCGGTCTGCTCGGCAATGTCGGTGACCCGCCGGCGCAGCGTATCGCGCACCTCCGGCAGGTAGGCGCGCACGGTCAGCTTCAGCTCCACCACATCGGGGATGACATTGGCCGCCTTCCCACCATGGATCGAACCGACGGTGACCACGCCCATCTGCCGCGGATCGACGTTGCGCGACACCACGCTCTGCAGCGCGGTAATGATGTGCGCGGCAGCCAGGATCGGATCGACGCTGCCCTGCGGCTCGGCGCCGTGGCCGCCCTTGCCGATCACCCGCAGACGCGCCCAGTCCACCGAKGCCATCGCCGGTCCGTCGACGAAGCCGAAGTGCCCCACCGGCACGCCCGGCCAGTTGTGCAGGCCATAGATGGCATCGACCGGGAAGCGTTCGAACAGGCCATCGGCGATCATCTTCGAAGCACCCGAGCCGGTTTCCTCGGCCGGCTGGAACACCAGCTGCAAGGTGCCATCGAAACGCCCGTGGTGCGCAAGGTAGTGGGCAGCCGAGAGCAGGATGGCGGTGTGTCCATCGTGGCCGCAGGCGTGCATCAGGCCTTCGCGCTGGCTGGCATAGGCCAGCCCGGATTCTTCATGGATCGGCAGCGCATCGATGTCGGCGCGCAGACCCAACCGGCGACGGCCCTGCCCGCGCTGCAGCGTACCGACCACGCCGGTGCCACCGATGCCGGTGCTGACCGCGTAGCCCCATTGCTGCAGCAGCTCGGCCACGCGGGCGCTGGTGCGGTGCTCTTCGAAGGCCAGTTCCGGGTGCTGGTGCAGGTCGTGGCGGATCGCGATGGCCTGTTCGGCACGTGCCGCGATCTCGGGCAACACACCCGCCACAGGCTCGCGCCGGGCTTCCGGGACCAGTAGCGCCGGGCCATGCCCGGCGGGGGTCCCATCCAACAACGGCCGATGCAGGACATTCATCGCCTTATCCCACCTTCCGCGCCGGCTCGGCGTCGGTGCTGTAACGGCTTGCCTTGCGTGGCAGGCCCAGGTGGTCGCGCAGGGTCTGTCCTTCCAGCGCACTGCGGTGGTAACCGCGTGCTTCCAGCAGGGGCAGCACCAGCGTTACGAAATCATCCAGGCCTTCGCGCTGCGCGGCGAAGCCGAGGATGAAGCCATCGCTGGCGCCGGCGTCGAACCAGCGGATCAGTTCGTCGGCCACATGTTCCGGCGTGCCGATGAAGTTCGGCCGCGGGCTCACCGCCTGCAGTGCCACCTGGCGCAGGCTCAGGCCCTGCTCGCGCGCGTCCTGCTTGATGCGGTCGGTGGTGGAGCGGAAGGAATTGGCGCCGATGTCACCCAGCTCCGGGAACGGTGCATCCGGGTCGTACTGGCTGAAATCATGGTGGTCGAAGAAGCGGCCGAGATACGCCAGGGCATCGTCCAGCCCGGCCAGCGCGGCAATCGCCTGGTACTTGGCCTCGGCGTCTTCCGCCGTACGGCCAACGATCGGGCCGATGCCCGGGAAGATCTTGACGTCACCGGCGCTGCGGCCATGGGCGATCGCCGAGTTCTTCACCTTTTGGGTAAACGCGCGGGTCTCCTCCAGCGACGGCGCGTGGGTGAATACTGCATCGGCGTACTTGCCGGCCAGCGCAATGCCATCGTCCGACGATCCGGCCTGGAAGATCACCGGCTGCCCCTGCGGCGAGCGCTGGATGTTGAGCGGGCCTTCCACCTGGAAGAAGCGGCCCTTGTGGTCGAGGCGGCGGAACTTCTCCGGCGCGAAGAACGTGCCGCTGTCGCGGTCACGCACGAACGCATCGTCATCCCACGAATCCCACAGGCCCTGCACCACCTCCAGGTACTCATCGGCAATCTGGTAACGCAGCGCGTGTTCCGGATGCGGACGCCCGTAGTTTCGTCCCGAGCCTTCCAGCGGCGAGGTCACCACGTTCCACCCTGCACGGCCACCGCTGAGCAGATCCAGCGAGGCGAACTGGCGCGCCACGGTGAACGGATCGCTGTACGAGGTGGAGAGCGTGCCGGCCAAGCCGATCTTCTTCGTCGCCGTCGCCAGCGCCGACAGCAGCGAGATCGGCTCGAAGCGGTTGAGGAAATGCGGGATCGACTTCTCGTTGATGTACAGCCCGTCGGCAACGAAGCCGAAGGCAATGCCGTTGTCCTCGGCGGTACGCGCGATGTCGATGTAGTAGCCCAGGTTGACGCTGGCATCGGGCACGTTGGACGGGTGCTTCCACGCATGCATGTGGCTGCCGGGGCCCTGCAGCATGATGCCGAAGGGGATGGGACGCGGGGTCGTGCTCATGGAGTGGCTCCAGCAGTCAGGCCACCGCCGCGCGGGGCGCGGGCGACAGCAGTTCAAGGGACGTCAGGCGTGCGTCGAGGTCGGCCACCGGCGCGTCGAGGATGAATTCACCGACGCCGAAGCGGCGGTGCAGCGCATCCAGCTCGCTGCGTACATGCTGCCCATCGCCAGAGAGCACGCTGGGGCGTGTCTCTTCGATGCGGAAATCAGCAACCCCCACCTGCCGCGCGTATTCGGCAGCGGCCTCGGGACTGGGCAGGTTCACCGTCTGCCCTGGGGCCAGGTGCAGCTTGTAGACACGCAACGCGCCAATGTGGCGGGCGGCGGCCTCGCTGGTGGGCGCGGCGAAGGCCACAGTCGCCAGCAGCGGTGCATGCGCGGACACCGCGCGATAAGCCTCGAAGGCGGCCTCGATGTGCTTCGGGTCGCCATCGAAGTGCGCGGCATACACGAAGCGCCAGCCAAGTTCCGCAGCCTGCCGCGCGCTCTGCGGGCTTGCACCCAGCAGGAAGCGCTCCGGCGCCGTCTGCGGAATCGGCCGCGCCTGCGCATCAGCCTGCGTATCAGACAGATATCCTTCCAGGTCGCGCAGCTGCTGGTCGAAATCGGCGAATGCCGGGCGACCGGCGGCCAGTGCGGCAGTCGATGCCGGCAGACCACCCGGCGCCTTGCCCACGCCAAGATCCACGCGTCCGGGCGCAAGGGCGGCCAGCAGATTGAAATTCTCGGCCACCTTGTAGGGGGCGTAGTGGCGCAGCATCACCCCGCCACTGCCGATGCGGATGCGCCGGGTCTGCGCCAGCACCCACGCCGCCAGCACTTCCGGTGCCGGGCTGGCCAGCGTCGGCGCGGCATGGTGTTCGGCAAACCAGTAGCGGTGGTAACCCAGTTGCTCGGCGCGCTGCGCCAGTTGCAGGCTGTTGCGCAGCGCCTGTTCGGGCGTGCTGCCGTCGGCCACCGGGCTCTTGTCCAACACGCTGGTGAGGTAGCTCATCGTCACGTCCTCGCTCAGGGATGGGCCACGGGAATGCCGAGCAGGCCATTCAGTGCCGCCAGGATCGGCTCGGCACCGGAGATGTACTGGCGCTGCTGGTACTCACCACTGGCGTGCTCGTTGACCACCCCCTGCGGCAGCACCAGCTTCGGCAGCGACTGGTCCTGCTCACCGATCTCGGCGATCACCTCGCGGCGCGGCCGGCTGAAGCCGATGCGGCGCACATCCAGCTGTGCGTCCAGGCCCTCGATGCTCGACAGCGCACCTTCCAGCAGCAGGCTGTGCCGGCAGAAGAAGCGTTGGCCGGGCAGCTGGCCGTCCTCGAACTCGCGGTCCAGCAGGAACAGGATGGGTTTGTGGGTTGCGTCTACAGCCACGGGATCGTCCTCGTAGGGGCCGGCAATACACTGCCGCTTCGATATCGATGCTAGAGAAGGACGGCCCGATGCCAGCGCCGGAACTCGACAATCCACGGTCGGATCCGGCCATGCAGATGCAGGTTGGCAATAAGCAGACTGCCGGCCGTTATGGGCACGGGCGGCATCACGCCGCTTGCGCAGGTGCGCGCCAGCCCAGCGCCGGCGCGATGTCCTCGATCACCGTGCTGAGGATGCGCCGGTAGTCCTGCTCGGGCAGCTCATAGGGCAGTTCCACCCGCAGCTCGTCCACCTGCTGCAGTAGCGGATCGGCCTGCAACCGCGCGATGATCTGCGCCGTGCTGCCGACCACGTCGGGTGCGAACATCGTGCGTCGCGGTCCCTGCGGCGCCAACGTACGCGCATGCCGCTGCGCATTGAAGGCCTCGATCCGCTGCCGCGTGGCCGCATCCACACCCTCGGTGGGCACCAGCACCCGCCCCACCGCCACCCGGCGCAGACTGCCCACTGGCAATGCCGCACGATAGGCCTGCAGGTGCTGCAGCTGGGCGCCAAAGAAGTCATCACTCAGCTCGGCACGGTTGACGTTGCCCAACAGCAGATGCAGCCCCTGCTCACCCGCAGAACGCGCCGACTGCAGGGAGCCAGYGCCATACCAGACCCGGTCCACCAACCCCGGCGCATGTGGCTGCAGACGCGGGCGATAGCGCGTGGCGGCGTTGCCGACTTCGGCATCGGCGGCGCCCAACGGTTCACCACGCAGCGCTTCCAGCAACCGCGCCACCCGGCCATGGGAAAAGTCGATGCGCGCAGGGTCGCTGTCGTACAGCAAAGGCCCTACCAGCTCCCCGTGCGGCGGCGCGCCAGTACTGACGCCTACCTGCAGCCGGCCACCTGCCAGCGCATCCAGCAATGACAGGTCCTCAGCCAGGCGGAACGGTGTTTCGTAGCCCAGCTGGATGACCGCACTGCCCAGTTCGATGCGCGTGGTGTGCTGGCTGGCCGCCGCCAGGAACACCGCTGCCGAGCTGATGCCTGGCTCCAGGTGCCGATGGCGCACCCACGCGCCGTCATAGCCCAGCTGTTCGGCAAACGCGATCAGCGCCAACGTCGCGTCCAGGCCTGCGCGTGGTTGTTCCGGCAGATAGCTTCCCGGCGTGAGGAACGCCAGGTGCCGCAGCTGCACCGCCACGTCCTAGGCGATCCTGCGCAGCGGCGCAGGCAGCACCGCCGCCAAGGGTGCTACATGTCCAGCAGCACGCTCGGCCGCCAGTTGGATGCGCGCCTGCAGTGCAGCGCTGTTGATCCGGTCGCCGTCGAAGTCGGCCGGCGTGGCATAAACCCCGATCGGCAGCGTATGCGCCTGCAGGAAGCTGAAGAGTGGACGCAGCTGATGGTCGATCACCAGCGCGTGGCGCTCACTTCCACCGGTAGCCGCCAGCAGCACTGGCGTATCCACCAGCGCGTCCAGCCCGATGAAGTCGATCAGGTGCTTGAACAGGCCCGGATAGGACCCGCGATACACCGGCGTGGCCGCCACCAGCAGCTGCGCCGACTCAATCGTGGCCAGCGCGCGTTCCACCTGCGGCTCCACTTCACTACGCTGCAGCGCCTGCCCCAGCGAGCGCGCGATCGGCGCCAGCTCGACCAGCTCCACGCTGATGTTGACCCGCTCGCGCAGTTCTTCCAGCAGATGCCGCACCAGCAGCAACGTGCGCGACGTCGCCGAACTGGTCGGCGACCCCACCAATGCAACCACCTTCAATGCAGAAGACATGACCCCTCCTCGGTAGCGCCGGGCCATGCCCGGCGACGTTTCACATGAACCTCAGAACCGGTAATTGACGCGCCCGTACCAGAACGTCCCGACGTTGCTCAGCACATCACCGCTGTCCCAGGTGGTCTCGATGCTGGCCACATCGGTGGCGCTGCGTGCGTACGCGGGCACTTTGCGGGTGCGCTTGTCGAACAGATTGTTGATGCCCAGCGCCGCGCTCCAGCCCGCGCCCAGCTCGACGCCACCGGACAGGTTGGTCACCAGCACCGGCGGCTGCTTGTACTCCACGCCGTTGTTCAGGCGCTTGATCGGGCCGTAGTAAGTGAAGTCCACGTTCGAACGCCAGCGCCCGTTCTGCCAACCCAGCCCCGCCACCTGCGTGTACGACGGCGTGCGGAAGCGCAGCGCGTACTCGCTCGACTTGGTCAGCAGGTTGATGTTCGGCAGCCCCTGCAACGCCTGCGGAATCGCACTCACTTTCTGGATGGTGGTGCGGCCCACGTTGGCCGCGTAGCTCCAGCGCAGCTTGCCCCACTGCGTTTCCTGGTTCGCCTCCAGGGTCAGCTCCACGCCGCGCGTGCGGGTGTCGCCCACGTTGGTGAAGTAGCTGGCATAGAACGCATCACCGGGCAGGATGCTGATGCCGGCCGTGCCCAGCAGCGCATCGATGGTGTTCTTCTGCGCGGCGGTCAGCACGGTGCCACTGTTGTCGGTCACCCGCGCCGGGTCCTGCGCGTTGTAGCCGATCTGGCTGGACTGGCCCAGCTGGCCACGGATGTCGATCTGGTACGCATCCACCGCCAGATGGAAGGCCGGACTCGGGTCCCAGGTCACGCCGAGGCTGTAGTTGGTGGCCTTCTCCGGCTTCAGTGGCGTAGCGCCCAGCGCCACTGCTGCCGGCGAAGCGACCTGCGCCACCAGCGTGGTACCGCACGGGCAGCTGCCGGTGGCCTGGTAGAACTGCGCGCCCAGGCTCGGCGCGTGGAAGCCATTGCTGACCGTGGCACGTACGCCCAGCGCATCGGTGACGTCGAAGCGCGTGGTCAACCGACCGGTCGACACCGTGCCGAAGTCCGAGTGGTCTTCCCAGCGCGCGGCGGCGTCCAGGTACCAGCGCGACGTGATGTTGGTCGCTGCACCGGCGTACACCGCCTTGCTGTTGCGGGTGGCCTTCACCGCATCGGCAGTGGAGTAGCCAACAAAGGCAGCCGCACCAAAGCCAGTGTACGACTCCCACTGCCCTGCCCCGCGTTCGTACTGTTCGTGCTGGTACTCGGCACCGGCGCTCACTTCCAGTGGCGATGCGAAGGCCGCCACCTCGAAGCCGCGACGCAGATCAAGGTTGGCGATGCCCTGCTGGTAATCCAGCTTGCCGTCATAGAAGTCGGTCGGCGAGCCCGGGTACGGCAGCGAGTAGTTCACCGAATTGCGGGTGTAGGTGCGCACCGTGTTGCGGTTGCCGGTCAGGCTGAAGTCGTAGTCCCACCCCGCAACCTGGCCCTTCACCCCAGCCGTGCCGGTGTACTGCTTCTCCTTGGTTTCCAGCACCGGCAGGAAGCCATCGGGAAACACGCTCAGCACGCCCGGCGCCTTGTAGGTGGTGAAGATCGTTGCCGGCAGGCGGAAGTTCTGGATCGCCTGCGCGGTGCGGTCGCTGGCGGTCGCATTGGCGTAGAACTGGGCGTTCTCGCCCAGGCCATGGCCCACGTTCACCGCGAAGGCCTTGAGCGCATACGACGGCGAGCTGAGGATGATGTTGGCCTCGGCATCGCGCCCGGCCTCGGCCGGGTTCGGCGTCGCTCCAGCCGGCAAGCGGTTGTTTGGACGCAGCGCCACCAGGTTGCCGTTGCCATCCACGGCGGGATAACTCAGGTAGCCGTCGATGTAGCGCCGCGTACGGATCGCATGGTGCTGGCGCGTGCTCTCGCCGGACAGGTTGATGAAGCCATCCTCACCCCACGGCAGGCCGATGTTGGAGCGCACGCTGGTGCGGCTGCCGTCGCCATCGGTGCTCTGCCCGCTCTCCACCGACACATCGCCACCGTGCGCCTGCGATTTCAGGATCACGTTGATCACTCCGGTGATCGCGTCCGAACCATAGATGGCCGAAGCACCGTCGCGCAGCACCTCCACATGGTCGATGGCCGACACCGGAATCAGCGCCAGATCGGCCCAGGCGTGGCCGGGATAGCCGCCACCGTTGGCGCCACTGACATACGCGCTGGCGTTGCGGCGCTTGCCGTTCACCAGCACCAGCGTGTAACCCGGCGACAGGTTGCGCAGCTGGTAACCGCGGATCAGGCTTTCCTGGTCGCTCTGGTAACCGCCGATCTGGCTGAGCGATGGCAGGCTGCGCTGCAGCGCTTCCAGCAGGTTGGCCTGGCCGGTAGCGGCCAGGTCCTCGGCGGAAATCACGTCGATCGGTGTCGAGCTGTTCTTCACCGTGCGCGTGCTGGTGCGTGAACCGGTCACCACCACCGCATCCAGCGTGGACGCAGCAAGGTTGGCAGAAGTAGCAGTGGCCGCCGACGGTGCATCGGCCTCAGCCGCATACGCCGGGGCAGCGGCAAGAGTGGCGGCAATCAGCAGGGAGAGCGTGGACAGCGCAGGAATGTGGGCAGCAGGCATGGGGGCTCGTGGGGGTGGGCCGGAGACACGCCTCCATTCAAGAGCCCACGCCCAACACGTAACAGCGGATATCGCGTCATGTGACCGTCACATCGCGCCAGCCACATGACCGCTGGTAATGACCTTACGCAGCCTGCACACACCGGGTCGGATCCCTTTCCAAAGGAAAGGGCTCTGACCCCATACACGCGAATCCGCAGGGTCAGAGCCCTTCCTGCGGAAAGGATCTGACCCCGGTCTCCATATACCCTGCGGGCATCACCTCATGCCCGCGCGCCACTCAGCGGCACGTGCCTGCGTCGGTAGCATCAAGCCATGCCCACCCTGTCTGCCGATCCGACCGCGCCCACCGTCGCCATCGTGGCCTGCCACGGCCAGGGCCTGTTCGAATTCGGCTGCGCGGTCGGCCTGTTCGCACCCATCCGCCCTGAACTGGGCGTGGCCTGGTACCGCACCCAGCTCTGCGCTGGCGAGCCCGGTGCACTGCGCATGCTCGGCAGCGCGCAGGTGCAACTGCCCTACGATCTGAGCGCTGTCGACGACGCCGACATCATCGTCATTCCCGGTTGGCGCGAACCCAGCGAGCGCCCGCCGCAGGCGTTGCTTGATGCCCTCACCCGCGCCCACGCGCGCGGCGCACGCATCACGTCCATCTGCTCCGGTGCATTCGTGCTCGCCTGGGCCGGTTTGCTCGATGGCCGCCAAGCCACCACCCACTGGCGCCTCACCGAAACGCTGGCGCGCGAATTTCCGCGCATCCACGTGCGCGACGATGTGCTGTACGTGGACGCCGGCAGCATCATCACCTCGGCCGGCTCGGCTACCGGCATGGACATGATGCTGCACATGGTGCGCAAGGATTACGGCGCGCGCGTGGCCAATCTGGTGGCCGAACGGCTGGTGCTGGCACCCTGGCGCGATGCCGAACGCAGCCAGCGGGTCAGCCGCGCGATCCCGCTGGGCGAGCCCACGCGGCTGGCGAAACTGATGGAATGGATGCGCCGCAACCTGCGCGAGCCGCATTCGTTGGGCAGCCTGGCCGAACAGGCCGCACTCAGCCAGCGCACCCTGCAGCGGCAGTTCCTCGAAGCCACCGGCCTGTCGCCCATCGATTGGCTCATCCGCGAACGCGTGGCCTACGCACGCGAACTGCTGGAAACCACCGACCGTCCGCTGCAATGGGTGGCCGAACAGGCGGGGTTCGGATCGCAGGAATCGTTCCGCCGGCACTTCCGCGGCATGGTCGACGCCAGCCCTATCGAATACCGCAACCAGCACCGCAGTGGCCTCAGCGCCGACCGGCTGGTGGGTTGCTGACAGCACCTCCGTCTTTCCACGCAGCCACCCAACCGGCAAGATGCAGGCACGCCCTGGCCTGCCGATGGAACGGTAATGACTGCTACCCCGTACAGGAACTACCGCTTCGGTATCGGCGTCTCGCTGGTCCTGGCCAGCCTGCTCGCCGCGCTTGGCCTGATCGCGGTCTGCACCCCGAATCTCGGCTGGGGCGTGGTGGCGTTGATCACCCTTGCGCTGTGGATCGGGGTGCCGCTGCTGGTGCTGCTCCTGCTGGCCTGGGGCCGCTACATGGTGCGCGAGCGCGGGCACGTGCCGGGCCGGGTGCATGCCCTGATGTTCGTGCCCACTGTCCTCACCCTGCTCATCTATCCGCTGGGTGATTCACTGCGCGGGCGCTTGGATACCGCCACCGGTGGCTCGCGTGCGGCCATCGCAGAAGCGCACATCAACCTCAGTGGCCATGCACTGTGGCTGGACACCTCACCCTATGCCGCCACCTACTCCGGCGCGGGACCGGACCAGCCCATGCAAGGCGACACCCCCGAGCACTTCGTTGCCTTCCACCGCTATCCGAACGCGCAATCCGATGCAGACAGCGCCTTCCCCTACGACAACGCTCGGCTGAAGCCCGGGATCGAGCGCTACCGCTATGGCGCGCCTTCCGAAGGCACTGCAAGCACCCTGCCCCTGCGTCGCCAGTCCTATCCGGATACCACAGCGCTCACCCGCGTGTGGGGCACATCGGGCGGGCCAGGCATCGTGCACCTCTACTACCACTATGCAGACCACGTCGAGGTTGCCCCCGCGCTGGCGCGTCTGGCCGGCGCTACCGAATACGAGCTCGAGCGCAGCCGCGTGGAAGGGCTGGTGCAGTTCAAGACGCACAACTACGGCGCCGCGCCGATCGTGCGCCTGGAAATCAATGGCGCGACGCTGGACATCGGCGACGACGCCATCGCGCCCATTCCTGCGCCCCCCGCCGCGTGCACGGCGTCCAACCACACCACCGGCGTCGCGCTGTTGAATTTCGACCAGCCGTTGCAGGCTCGCTGGCAGACTGCCGCCGCACCGCAGGTATGGCATCGCGCACGCGTGCAGGTTCCTGCATTCCGCCAGCCACAGCCACTGGATGGCCAATCCACCCTGCAGCGCGTGCTGCTCTATGTTCTGCCCGACGGCACGATGGCAGCAGAGCGTTACGTGGAAGTGCTCGCGGGCAATTCCCGGCGTGGCATCAAGGCCACCGGCCTGCCTGCCAATGCGGCGGCACACGCGACGTGTGGCAGCGCCTACGCCACTTACGGCGAAGACGCACCAGCGCCGCTGGCGGACTGATCATCCGGACTGTCCCTTGCAGCGTCAGACGCGTGCGCGTGCGTTGCCCGCATGTATCCGCCAGCACTGCGCCACGAATCCAACCGCAAACACCACCGCGCACCCCAGCAACGTCTGCAGGATCACCGGCGCCAACGGTGCAGGCGCAATCGGGTGCGCCACCGGCAAGCGTGTCAGCGTTTCATTCACGCCTGGCACCAGCGACAGCAGGAAGCTGAAAGACAGCGCGAACGTGGACAGATAGGGTGCCAATCGCCCAAGGAACCGCAACCGAGCCGCCAACACCCCACCGAACGCAATCAGCAGAATCACCACACCAAACGCGTGGCCAGGATTGAGGCCCCCGGTGCTGGAGACGGTGAACGAGGTCACCACCGACAGCACCAACCCCAGCAGATAGAGCTTGCCGGCGCGTGTAGCCGGATCAATGGCCCGATACCGGATGAAACCGAACAGGCCGGCAGCGATGAGAACCAGGCTGATCGCGGTGTGCACGATGCCCAAGGAAGAAAGCGGATGACTCATGGCGACCTCTGCTGGAGTTTTGAACCTACTAGTAGGTAGGCTTCATGGGCAAAAAGAAGGCCCGCTCCACGCAGGCCTTCGTCGAAACATTCAGACCGCCGGCACCAGCCGGGCAATCGACAACCGTGCGAGCGCCGCGAACGTCGCCGCATCACCAAACCCACGCGCGGCCAGCATCGCGCCGTGCACCGAGGCCATGAACGCCTTGGCCTCATCGGCAGGCGTGCCCTGCAGCCTCAGCTGCCCCTGCGCCGCACCCTTCTCCAGCGTGATCGTCAGCCAGGCGCGCAGATCCTCGAAATGCCCGCGCACTTCATCGGCACTCTCGTCGGGGATCATCGG
>NZ_JBFTOJ010000070.1:0-30014 GCF_056397905.1 Stenotrophomonas sp. 05L414_2 | reverse complement strand
CTCCAGAAGCGGCTACGAAGAACTGGAAGCCAATCTTGTCAAACTCATTCAACACGAATTGCGCAACGAGCAACGATCACAGCTTGCGCCAACGTTGAATCCCAACATCGCGAACAACACAGACCTTGATGCAAATGAGATCGCGGTCTTGTCCTTGGCGTTTGCATTCTGGCCCACCGAAATCGGAAGCATCAGCCACTGGGAACTGGATAGAAAGCTCTCAAGCGCCGGCTTAACTGAGGTGGGCATCGCCCTCGGCGTCGCGACACTGACCGAAAAGAGTTTCCTAATTTCCCGGAGCCTTGTTGAGGAGGATTCAAACGGGCAAACATACCCCGTCAAGCACTACCAAATAACTCCTGAAGGCATCCAATGGATGAAGCTTCACAAGGATCTTCTTGTTACCCGCAGAGAACCCATTCGTCCCAGCACCCGCTTCATTGAAGACGATGATATTCCGTTTTGACTAGCTTCTTCGGTCTTGAAACTCCAAGTCTTAGAAAGGCCGGCTTGCGCCGGCCCTTCGTTCTTACTTGGCCTTGCCCTGGTTGGCCACGGCTTCGGCGGCCTTGCGTGCCGCTTCCGGGTCACCCAGGTAACGGAACGACTTCACGGTGAGGTCGTCGTTCAACTCGAACAGCAGCGGAATGCCGGTCGGGATGTTCAGCTCGAGGATTTCCTCGCGCGAGACGTTGTTGAGGTACTTGTACAGCGCGCGCAGCGAGTTGCCGTGGGCGGTGACCAGCACGGTCCTGCCATCCTTCAACTGCGGCGCGATGGCGTCGTGCCAGTACGGCAGCACGCGGTCGAGCGTCGTGGCCAGCGATTCGGTGCCCGGCAGCGCGTTGCGATCCAGCCCGGCATAGCGGCGGTCGTGGATCGGGTGGCCCGGATCTTCCAGGTCCATCGCCGGCGGCGGGATGTCGTACGAACGGCGCCACACCTTGACCTGGTCCTCGCCATGCTTGGCGGCGGTCTCGGCCTTGTCCAGGCCCTGCAGGCCACCGTAGTGGCGCTCGTTGAGGCGCCAGGACTTGTTCACCGGCAGCCAGTCCTGCTCCAGCTCGGCCAACGCACCCTGCAGGGTGTGGATGGCGCGCTTGAGCACGGAGGTGTGGGCGACGTCGAACTGCAGGCCTTCCTCGCGCATCAGGCGGCCGGCGGCAGCCGCTTCCCGGCGCCCCTGCTCGGTCAGATCGACATCGACCCAGCCGGTGAAGCGGTTGTCCAGGTTCCACTGGCTCTGGCCATGGCGCAACAGTACGAGTTTACGGGTCACTGCAGGGTCTCCAACGCGAGGAAAGGCAGGCGGCCATTGTAGCCCCGGCGCCCGCTCACCGCGCCGTGGCGGTGTGGATGTCATCCTGTGGCCGATGAATACACTGATCGACCCCGGGCGCTGGGAAGGCAGCGTCAGCGCCGCCCGCGAACAGCAGAAGCAGCTGGCGACCCGCGTGCAGCGGCAGGACCGGCTGCCCGCTACCGTGCGCTGGCTGGCCGGGCTGGATGTCGGCTTCGAGGAAGACGGCGCGATCACCCGCGCTGCGGCCGTGTTGCTCGACGCGGACACCCTGCAGCCGGTGGCGCAGGAAATCGCCCGCATCCCCACCGTGATGCCCTATATCCCGGGCCTGCTCAGCTTCCGCGAACTGCCGGCGCTGCTGGCTGCGTTGGCGTTGCTGCCGCGCGCACCGGACCTGGTGTTCGTCGATGGCCATGGCATCAGCCATCCGCGCCGGCTGGGCATTGCCGCACACCTGGGCGTGGTGACCGACCTGCCGAGCATCGGCGTGGCCAAATCGAAGCTGGTGGGCCGCTTCATCGAGCCCGACCCTGAGGCCGGCGCGCACACGCCGTTGCTGGACGGCGGCGAGCAGCTCGGCTGGGTGTTGCGCAGCAAGCTTCGCTGCAAGCCGCTGTTCGTCGCCGGCGGGCATCGGGTCAGTGCCGATACCGCGCTGGCCTGGGTACAGCGCACGCTGCGCGGCTATCGCCTGCCCGAGCCGACCCGGCTGGCGGATCGGCTGGCCTCGCGGCGCGACGAACAGAGGTAGCGCCGGGCACCGGCCGCCACACCCGCTTCAGCGATGCACGTGACCGCGATGGCCCTGCGCATCGGCAGCTGCATGATCGTGCCCGGCGTGATCGTCGTCCCTCGTCGCCGACGGCTGGCCACAGGCTTCGCCGCAGTGGTCGGCTTCGATCTGCAAGGTCACGTGTTCGATACCGAAATCATCGTGCAGGCGATCACCGAGTTCGCGCCGCAGGCGGTCGGCGTCGTCGCCTTCGCGCATCACGATGTGCGCGGTCAGTGCCGGCGTGCTGGACGCCAGCGCCCACACGTGCAGGTCATGCACGTCCAGCACTGCGTCGTGGTCGGACAGGCGGTCGCGGACCCTGGCCACGTCCATGCCCTTGGGCACGCCTTCCAGCAGCACGTTGATGGCCTCGCGCATCAGCACATACGTGCGCGGCAGCACCCACAAACCGATCAGAACGGCCAGGATCGGGTCGATCGGCTTCCATCCGGTCCATTGGATCAACAGCGCGCCGGCGATCACCGCCACCGAGCCGAGCATGTCGGCCCACACTTCCAGGTAGGCGCCCTTCACGTTGAGGCTCTCGCCGCTGCCGGCCTGCAGCAGGCGCATGGAGATCATGTTGATCACCAGGCCGACCGCTGCAATCACCAGCATGCCGGTGGAGGCGATCTCCTGCGGTTGGCGGAAGCGACCGATGGCTTCCCACAGGATGTAGCCGGCAACCACGAACAGCATTGCGCCGTTGATCATCGCGCCCAGTGCTTCAAGACGTGCATAACCGTAGGTGCGGCGCGCATCCGGCGGGCGCCGGCTCAGCCGCACGGCCACCAGCGCGATCATCAGCGCCAGGGTGTCGGTAGCCATGTGCGCGGCATCGGACAGCAGTGCCAGACTGTTGGTCCAGAACGCACCGACCACCTCCACGACAAGGAAGGTGGAGGTCAGGCCGAGCGCCCACCACAAGGGTTTCTCGTGGCGGATCTCGGATGGCAGGTGATCGTGGTCGTGACCCATGGCAACAGCTCCTTGGCGATGGGAGTCAGGCTACGCCGGCGGGTGTCGGGAAACTATCACGGTGTTTATAACATTGCAGAATCCGCGACGCGGGTCGCTGCGGCTTGCGCCCGTGCCGGGCCACACTATGATGGCCGCATCCCCTCTGGACGGGGACGGGCAGCCGTATCGCCTCGGCGTGGCTGCCCGCAATGGACACACAAGCACAAGGAATTCGGAACATGTGGACTACCAAGACTCCCTGGGTCGCCGTCGCCGTGGCCTGTACGCTGGGCATGGCCGCAAGCGCCTCGGCCAAGACCTGCCAGCAGAATTTCCGCTCGGTAGGTGACCCCCGCAATGGCCAGTTCTTTACCTCCGAGGTCACTCTTCCCGGCCTGAAGCCGCGCAGTGCGCTGGGCCAGCTGCGCAAGGCGGCACTTGATGAGGGCAACAATTTCGTCAGCGGTGACGTCATCACCGAGACGGAAGGCCAGATGTACGTGCTGCAGACCGACACGAA
Source organism: Stenotrophomonas sp. 05L414_2 (assembly GCF_056397905.1). Classification (NCBI taxonomy): domain Bacteria; kingdom Pseudomonadati; phylum Pseudomonadota; class Gammaproteobacteria; order Lysobacterales; family Lysobacteraceae; genus Stenotrophomonas; species Stenotrophomonas sp. 05L414_2. The sequence goes on along the minus strand of NZ_JBFTOJ010000070.1, from coordinate 26,456 downwards.
GGTGCCGCTGGTCAGCGTCATCACCGCCTCCAATGGCGGCAACGTGGCGGTCGGCACCAAACTGTCACGGGGGCAGACCGCCAAGGAAGAGGACGCACGCAGCGCGCTGTGTGGCTGGCTGGACAAGCTCAAGACCGGCCCCGAGGGCGAGGCGATCGCCGAAGCCGTGCGTGTCTCCAGTGGCTTCGACAAGCCGATCCAGGCCACCGCGGTCGGCATGTCCACCGAAATGGGCAAGGACTCCAAGCGGCTGCAGCGGGAAATCAATACCGCACCGCTCAAGGCGCTGTTCTCCGGCTCCAGCACCCCRCCCGACACGGAAGCAATGTACCAGCCGTTGCTGGTCAAGTATTTCGGCCGTCGTTTCATCATCGATGGCCAGGTCTACACCGCCCAGCCCAACCGCTTTACAAACACCATCGAGGTGGGCTATCTGGTCACCAAGATGAAGGGCATCGGTGGCATCGGCGGGCGCCAGTCGAACGACAACAACAATGCCAATTTCACCGTTCACTGTGCGTTGGCCCCGGATCAGATGGCGCTGGGCGCCACCCTGCGCGAGAACGACTGGGTGAAGCTGGACGGCGTGGTCGACAAGATGGACACCGGTGGTGTCCACCTTCGCGATTGCCGCCAGGTAAAGTAAGCCATCAGGCTGCGCCGGAACCCTCCCGGCGCAGCGCTCATCGGATCAGAAGCCGAAACGCAGACTGGCCCAGTACGCGCGGCCGGGTTCGTTGTAGGTCGCCGCACCGGCGTCACTGCTGTTGGCCTCGCGGAACAGGCGCTTGTCGGCCAGGTTGTTGACGCCGAAGCCCACGCTGACCGTGTCGGTCACCTTGTAGCGCGCGCTCACGCCCCAGACGTTGTACGCGCCGCGGGTCTGCAGCACGGTGGACGCATCGCAGTTGGCGGTGCAGCGCGGATCGTTGTTGATGTTGGCCGTGGCCGGTTCCTGCTTGCCGTAGAAGGTGCCGGTCAGCAGCAGCGACAGCTGCTCGGTGGCCTGCCAGTCCAGCATGGTGTTGACGGTGTACTTGGGAATCACCGACAGCGGCTGGCCGGTGCTCTTGTTTTCGTTCTCCACCATGTAGGTGAAGTTGTTGCTCCACTTCAGGCGGTCACCCTGCTCGCCCAGCAGCGGGATCACCAGGTTGCCCTCGAGCCCCTGCACGATGGCCTTGGGTGCGTTCTCCCAGCGGAAGATGCGGCCCTTGCGGTCGGCCGTCAGGCCGATCTGGGTGTAACCGGCCTGGATCTTGTCCTTGTAGTCATTGTGGAAATAGGTCAACGAGGCCTGCCAGCCGCTCTGCGGTGCCCACTCCACGCCCAGTTCCTTGTTCAGGCTGGTCTCTGCCCTGAGATCCGCATTGCCCTGCATGTAGCAGCCGGCGCCCAGGCTCGGCAACGCGTTCGGGCAGCCGTTGCCACGGGTGTAATACAGATAGTCCGGGTTGGACTGGTACAGGTTCGGCGCCTTGAACGCGCGTGCGATGCCGCCCTTGACCACCCAGTCACTGTTGAGCCGGAACTGCGCGTTGAGGCTCGGACTGGTGTTGTTGCCGAACTGGCTGTGATGGTCGAAACGCAGGCCCGGGGTCACGATCCAGCGTTCACCGAGATAGATGTTGTCTTCCACGTAGACGGCGGTGGTCTGTGCCTCGGACTTGCCGCGTGCACGATCGGCCGAAAGGCCCGGAATGCCGCCACCGCTGCTGCTGGACTGGCTCATCGAATAGGGATCGGTCAGTCGGCTGTCGAGGTACTCGAAGCCCAGCGTCCACACGTTCTCCGCGCCGCCGAGGGTGGTCGGGAAGCTGACCTCGCCGTCCAGCTGGTAGTTGCGCAGGCGCGAGGTCGACCAGTCGGCGCCATTGAAGCTGCCTTCCGGACCGCCGGCCAGGCCTTCGTTGATGCGCGAATTGTTCACCCCTTCCACCGCTGCCGTCAGCCGCGAGCTGACATCGCCCCAGCGTCCGCGATGGGTGATCGCGCCGGTGGTGCGATACATGCGGTTGGTCTCGGCCTGCTGCTCGGCCAGCGCGGCCAGGTCGACACCGGTGGAGGTACCAGTGGTACTGACCGCACGATCGCCGGCATAGATGTTGCCCTGGCGGCTGGTACCGGCCTCGAACTCGACCACCTGGTTGGCGGTCACGTCCCAACGCAGCAGCGCGTTGACGTCGCGGTTCTTGACGCCTTCGCGGCCCGCTGGCGGTACCGCATTGGCACCGGTGGCGAAGTCGCGGTTGAGATCCAGCGAATCGGCATCGGTCTTGTTGAGGTTGCCGTACAACCGGAACGACAGCGTGTCGGTCATCGGCCCGCTCAGCTGCAGGCCGAGGCGTTCGCTGCCGCCCTCGGCACTGTGTTCGGGTACCAGGCCGTACAGGTCAACCGCACCGGTCAGGTCGCCGGTCGGGCGCTTGGTGATGATGTTGACCACGCCACCGGAGGCACCCGAGCCATAGCGTGCCGCTGCCGGGCCGCGCAGCACTTCGATGCGTTCGATCATTTCCGCCGGCACCCAGTTGGTATCGCCGCGCGTGTTGCGCTCGCCACTGCGGCCCATGCGCACCGCGTCGCGTGCACCCACGCGCTTGCCGTCGATCAGGATCAGGGTGTTTTCCGGCCCCATGCCGCGCAGATCGATCTGCCGGTTGTTGCCGTACTGGCCCGATGCACTGTTGCCGGTCAGATTGACACCGGGCATCGTCCGCAGCAGTTCGGCGATGTCGTTGACCGGCGGCCGCTTGGCGATGTCCTCGGCGGTAATGGTGGAAGTGCCCAGCGCCTGCCGCGCGATCTGCGAGGCAGTGACATGCACGGTGTCGATATCGGTGGCATCGGTTTCCGCATGGGCGGTGACGGCAGCGGTGGCCAGCAGCGCAGCGATGGCAAGCGCCAGCGGGCGCGGTGAAAGAGTGTTTGCAGGCATGTTCTGAACCTTCTGGCAGGGCAACGGAAGCCTCTGGCATAGGGCACGAGGCGGCGACGGGGGAGGCGGAACGATCACTGCGGGATGCCCGCATGCCGGTTCCTGCCATCATTTTTTCATAAATGCGAGTGATTCTCAAATGCGTCAACGCATTGCGGCATCGGCCGGCATGTGCTTCATCCGCGTTTTTCGGCCTGCATGGCGCTTAAACTGGCCGGCTTCCCTGCCATCAACCGTCGACAGCTGCGGCCGATACCGTGGTCTGTTGTGCGCCGTTAGAGATCGACGTGGATACACCCCAACTGGACGAAGCCAGCCAACCGCTGGCTCAGGCCTGGCAGCAGTGTCTGCTGCTGGCCGGCCCCGCCGCCGCCGCGCTGCTGCATGCCGTGGCCGCCGATGCACCGCCGACGCTGGCGCAGCGCTTCTACGAAGTGCTGCTGCAGGACACGCGTGCGCGCCGCTTCCTGTCCCACGAACAGGTCAAGCAGCGCCTGCAACCGGCGATGCAGCGTTGGCTGGCCCAGCTGCTGACCACCGATGCGGATGGCATTGCCGCTACCGTCGCCGCACAACGGGTGATCGGCGATGTGCACGCACGGGTCGGTATTCCGGTGGACCTGGTGGCCCGCGGTGCGCGCGTACTCAAGCACGAGCTGTTCATCCGCCTGCGCGCCGATGCCGCTGACAACGACACCGCCTTCGCCGCCATCGATTGCCTCAGCGCGATCATGGACATCGCCATGGAAGGCATGACGCTGGCCTATACGCACGCCCGTGAGCGCTCTTCGCGCACCGATGCGGCGTACCGGCTGTTCTCGCTGGTGCAGAACGTCAGCACCGAGCGCGAGCGCCAGCGCGCCCTGCTGCTGGATTGGGAAAACAGCCTGCTGTACACCCTCGCCGGCCATGCGACCGGTGCCGACAACGCCAGTCTGGCGAGCTCGGAATTCGGCCTGTGGTTCACCCACAAGGGCATTCCCAGCTTCGGCGAAAGCAGCGAGACGCAGCAGGTGGGCCAGCTGATGGCCCGCATCGACAACCGCCTGCAGCGCGCCACCGATGAAGATCCGGCACGGCGGCTGACCGCCCTGCCGATGATCCGCGAAGACCTGGCCACCATCCGCAACCTGATGACCTTGCTGTTCGAACGCATCGGTGAACTGGATGCGGGCAGCGATGCGTTGACCAACCTGCTCAACCGGCGCTTCCTGCCGACCGTGCTACGTCGTGAGATCGAGTTGTCCACGCGCAACCACACGCCGTTCTCGTTGTTGCTGCTGGACCTGGACCATTTCAAGGCGATCAACGATGGCCACGGTCATGACGCCGGCGACCGCGCGCTGCAGCACGTCGCAGCCCTGCTCGGCCAGCAGACCCGAGGCAGCGACTACCTGTTCCGCTACGGCGGCGAGGAGTTCGTGGTGGTGCTGGTGGCGGCAAGCGAGTCACAGGCGGAGGTGATCGCCGAAAGCCTGCGCCGGCAGATCGCACAGTCGCCGATCACCCTGCCCAACGGACAGACGCTGGCGCTGACCGCGAGCATCGGCGTGGCCGGACACGATGGGCATCCCGATTACGAGCGGCTGATGGCGCGCGCCGACGCGGCGATGTATGCCGCCAAGCGACAGGGCCGCAACCGGGTGGTGGTGGCCGACGACGCACTGCCGGAAGCTCCGGGACGACGCGCGCTGCAACGTTGAGCCTGCAGCGCGCGTGACGTGGCGCCGGACGGTCTCGACGCTACGCAGCGTCCTTGCGCGGTATGCGCCACGTCGCCCACCACGTCAGTGCCAGCAGCGCGATGCCCGCGCCCAGCGCGCACACCGCCGGCCACCCATGGCGCGCCTGCGTCCAGGTGCCTGCCGCAGCCCCCACACCGCTGCCCACGGCATAGAACATCATGTACAGCGCCACCAGGCGTCCATGCTGTTCGGCCGGTGCACGCAGCAGCAGGGCCTGGTTGGACACATGCAACGCCTGCCCGCCCAGATCCAGCACCACTACGCCCAGCAGCAACAGGGCCAGCGAGTACGGCAGGCCCAGCAACGGCAGCCAGGCGACCAGCATCAGCAGCAGCGCCCCCAGGCTCACCCGGTGGGCAAGGCCACGATCCATCCAGTGCCCGACCCGCGCTGCCAGTAGTGCGCCGATGATGCCGGCCAGGCCCAGCGCGCCGATGGCGGCGGTCGACCAGTTCAACGGCGGCGCCGACAACGGCAGTGGCACCGCGGCCCAGAACACGTTGAGACCGGCAAACAGGAACAATGCCAGCGGCCCGCGTTCGCGCAGCGCGCGATCCTGCCGCAGCATATCGGCCATCGAACGCAGCAGGTTGCGCCACGACRGCGGCATTGCGGGCACCGGCACGTGCGGCAGGCGCCGCCACAGCAGCAGTGCCAGCGCCGCCATCAGCAATGCCGACAGCAGGTACACCGCGCGCCATCCCGCTACGGCGGCTACCGCACCTGAGACCACGCGTGCCGACAGCAGGCCGATGAACACGCCGCCCTGGACCATGCCGACCACCCGCCCGCGTTGCTCCGGTGCAGCGAGGTTGGCGGCGTAGGCGATCAGTCCCTGGGTGAGCGCGGTACCCAGCAGACCCGCCAGCAGCATGCCCGACAGCAACCACGCGGTACTGCGGGCGGCGGCCAGCCATAGCAGCGCCACCACCAGCGCCAGCAGTTGCACCCGCAGCAGTCGACGGCGGTCGCCACGGTCGGCCAACGGCAGCAGCCCGAGCAGGGCCAGCACGCTGCCGGCCTGGGTGGCAGCCAGCACTGCACCGGCCACGGCGGCATCCAGGGCGAAATCGCGGGCCAGGCGCTCCAGCAACGGCTGCGCGAAATAGACATTGGCCACGCTGGCACCGGCAGCAATGGCGAGCAGGCCCAACACGGGGCGGGACAGCGAAGGCATCATCAGTGTGGTTGCATTTTGAAACCAGGTGCACGGTAGCGCCACTGGTTTTAAACTGCAACCACAATCGAGGGAGTCCGCCATGCACGCCAACAGCCCCTGCCCCGTGGCCCGCAGCGCCGATCTGCTCGGCGACCGCTGGGCGTTGCTGGTCATCCGCGATGCCTTCGATGGCGTCAGTCGCTTTGGCGATTTCCAGCGCAGCCTGGGCGCGGCGCGCAACATCCTCAGCGACCGCCTGCGGCGCCTGGTCGAGGCGGGGCTGCTGGTGCAGCAGCCCGCCGCCGATGGCAGCGCCTACCACGACTATGTGCTGACCGCGGCCGGCCAGGACCTGTTTCCGCTGCTGGTGGCCCTGCGCCAATGGGGAGAACGGCATTGCTTCGCTGCTGGCGAAGCGCACTCGCAACTGATCGAATCCAGCAGCCGCCGGCCACTGCCCTACATGCAACCCCATGGCCGTGACGGCCAGCCCGTGCGCGCCGCCGATACCCGCGTGCGCAAGCTCAAGGGGGAAGGCGGCCGGGCCTGATCCGCCCGTTCGCGCACACCGATGGCGTCCGTGGACGGTTAGCATCGCTCGTCTCCTGCCGCTGGATGCCGCCGATGCCGAACCACGCCCGAACCCTGTCGATCCTGCTGCCACTGGTCCTGCTGCTGGCCGCACCACTGGCCTCTGCCCGCGACGTGGCAGCACCTGCAGAGCACGTGGACAGCGACGGCCCTTACCTGTTCCGTGAAGGCGCGCAGCTGAAAGCGCAGTGGATCTGCCAGGACCAGGTGGAAACCCACAGCGTGCAGGCCGGCACCGATGGCACGGAGGTTGCCGCGCGCTGCGGCTACCCGCATGCGGTGCATGTGCTGCCGCCGAACGCGCCGTCGGCATCGATACTGCCGGCCGTGCCACGCATCGTCGCCGTGTCCGACATCCACGGCCAGTACGCGCTGCTGGTCCGCCTGCTGCGCGCCAACCGGGTGATCGACACGCAGGACCGCTGGGCACTGGGCACGGATACGCTGGTGATCGCCGGCGACGTGTTCGATCGCGGCCCGCAGGTGACCGAAGCGTTCTGGCTGCTGTATGGCCTGCAGCAGCAGGCGGCCGCCGCCGGTGGCGCGGTGCATTTCGTGCTCGGCAACCACGAGACCATGGTGCTGTACGACGACCTGCGTTACGTCAATCCGAAATACCTGCGCAGCGCGCAGCTGCTCGGTCGCAGCTATCCGCAGCTGTATGCTGCCGACTCGGTGATCGGCCAGTGGCTGCGCACGTGGCCGGTGCTGCTGCAGATCGGCGATACCCTGTTCCTGCATGGCGGCATCTCGCCCGAAGCGGTGCAGATGGCATTGGACCCGGCCCACACCAATGCCGCCTACCAGGCCTCGCTGGGCATTCCCAWGGCCGAGGTGAAGGCAGACCCCGTCACCGCACCGTTGTACGACGGCAAGACCAGCCCGATCTGGTACCGCGGCTACTTCGACGGGCGCCTGGACAGCCAGGGCGTACAGGCGGTGCTCGACCGTCTCCAGCTCAAGCGCATCGTGGTCGGCCACACCTCGATGCCACACGTCAGCAGCTTCCACGACGGCCGCGTGATTGCCATCGACAGCAGCATCAAGAATGGCGAGAACGGCGAACTGCTGTTCATCGAGGACGGCAAGCTCAGCCGCGGCCTGCTGGACGGATCGCGGGTGCCGCTGGCCAAGGGCCAGCCTGGCCTGCAGGACTGAACGAAGGGCCAGCGCCGGGTGCGCCTGGCCCCCTCACGCCTGCCACCTCCCCCCGTTTGCCGCTACCCTCGGCAGCCGAGAGGCCCGCCCTGTCCAGCGGGCGGCCCATCCGCCCCCAGGAGCCCCGCGCATGCGCGTACTCATCGCAGAAGACGATCCGGACATCGCCTCTGGCCTGTGCGCCTCGATGCGCCGGCAGGGCCACGTGGTCGACCACGTGGACAACGGCGCGCATGCCGATGCCGCCCTGAACTCCACCCAGTACGCGCTGCTGGTGCTGGACCTGGGCCTGCCCCAGCTGGACGGCCGCGATGTGCTGCAGCGGTTGCGCCAGCGCGGCGATGGCCTGGCCGTGCTGGTGGTCACCGCACGCGATGGCCTGGCCGAGCGCGTGCGCGTGCTCGACCTGGGAGCCGACGACTACCTGGTCAAGCCCTTCGCCCTGGACGAATTCGAAGCACGCGTGCGCGCGCAGTTGCGCCGGGTCACCAGCAACGGCAACCCCGACCTGCGCATCGGCCGGCYGCGCCTGGACCTGACCGGGCACCGGGTGTGGATAGACGAGCAGACGCTGGAGCTGACCGCGCGCGAATTCGGCCTGCTGTCCGCCCTGGCGGTGCGTGCCGAGCGCATCGTCTCGCGTGCGCAGCTGGTGGAGGCCCTATGCGACTGGGGCCAGGACCTGACCGACAACGGCCTGGACATCGCCCTGCACCGCCTGCGCCGCAAGCTGCAGCCGGGTGGTATGGGCATCCGCACGGTGCGCGGGCTGGGTTACATGCTGGAAGACGCCAGCGCGTGATCAGCGGACCGCCCAGCCTGCGCCGGCGCCTGCTCGCCTTCCTGGCGTTGCCGATGCTGGGCCTGCTGACCTTCAACACGCTGCTGGCCTACTACGTGGCGCTGGACTACTCCAACCGCATCCACGACCGCAACCTGACCGATGACACGGTGTCGTTCGCACAGATGCTCAGCACGATGCCGGTCAGCAGCGACCTGTCTCCGCAGGCACGTTTTCTGATCGAGTACGACCCCGACGGTCATCGCTACTTCAACGTCGACAGCAGCCGCTTGGGCACCATCGCCGGCAACGCAGATTTCAGCGCCTATGCGCCCTYGCAGGACTGCAGCGGTACGCACCCGGCGCTGTACGAAGGTGAGTTGAACGGCCAGCAGGTGCGCATGTCGACGGTCTGCACCCAGGCGATGAACGATCCGCAGGACCAGCTGGCAGTGACCGTGGCCGAAAGCATGGCCGACCGTCGCCAGCGTGCGCGCGAAATCCTGATGATCGTCATTCCGCTGATGGCCATGCTGGCGCTGGGAATGGCCGCGCTGGTCTGGTTCGGCGTCACCCACGGCCTGCGTATCCTGACCCCGCTGACCTCGCGCCTGGCCCAGCGCCGCGGCGAGCTGGCACCGATTTCCGACGCGGACGTGCCCGAGGAAATCCAGCCCCTGATCAGCACCATCGATGGCCTGTTCGCGCGGCAGGCGGAAATGATCACGCTGCAGAACCGCTTCATTGCCGACGCCGCCCACCAGTTGCGCTCGCCGTTGGCGGGCATGGCACTGCACGTGGACCAGGCACTGGCGCACGGCGATCCAGAGACCGTGCGCGAAGCGCTGCAGAACATCCGCCGGCTCAACCAGCGCACTGCACGCGTCAGCACCCAGCTGCTGGCGTTGAGCCGGGCACAGACCGTGCCGGAGACGGTGGAGGCGTTGGATGTGTCCGAGCTGGTGCCGCAATGGGTGGGCATGCGCGTGCCCGAAGCGATCCGCGATGGCATCGACCTGGGCTACCTGGGTCCGCAGCAGCCGGTGCGGATACTGGGCAACGGCGCACTGCTGCACGAGGCGCTGGACAATCTTATCGACAACGCCCTGCGCTACGCCGGCGCGGATGCGACCGTCACCGTCGGCGTGCAGGCCCTGGACGACAACGATGTCGAGCTGTACGTCGAAGACAATGGCCCGGGCGTGCCCGAGGACGTGATGTCGCGGCTGGGGGAGCGCTTCTTCCGTGCGCCCGGCACTGCAGCCAGCGGCACCGGCCTGGGCCTGGCCATCGCCCATGAGGCCGTCGAGCACCTGGGCGGACGCCTGGGCTACCTCAACCGTCCCGGCGGTGGCCTGAAGGTGTCCATCACCATACCATTGCTGAAGGGCCCTTGATCCAGACGAACCGCTGAAAGGTTGCCGAAAATCGCGCTTGCGATGCTGGCCTTCCCGACTGCCGCGCTGGAGCCGACTGGTGCCTGCATCCCATGAGTTCTTTCTTCCCGGTGGCCCGCAGGGTGTCCTGCTGATCCATGGCCTGACCGGCACGCCCGCCGAAATGCGCATGCTGGGCAAAGGGCTGAACAACGCGGGCTTCAGCGTGCATGGCGTGCAGCTGCCGGGTCACTGCGGCAGCGTCGAAGACCTGCTGCAGACCCGCTGGGAACAGTGGTACCAGGGCGTGGAAGACGCGGCGGCGGACCTGCGTGGCAAGGTCGAYCAGCTGTTCGTCGGCGGCCTGTCGATGGGGGCGGTACTGGCGCTGGCGCTGGCCGCGCGGCGGCCGGACTGGGTCTCCGGCGTGGGGGTGTACGGCGCCACCTTCCGCTACGACGGCTGGAACATTCCGGCGGTCGCACGCTTCTCGTTCCTGTTGCCGTGGTTCAAGCGCCTGGGGATCGGCCGCGACCGCATGTTCATGGAAGAGCCGCCGTACGGCCTGCGCGACGAGCGCCTGCGTGCGCAGGTCAGCGCCGCCATGCTCTCTGGTGACAGTGCCGCTGCCGGCCTGCCAGGCAACCCGTGGCATGCATTGGCCGAAATGCGTGCACTGAGCACCTGGACACGCCGTCACCTGCACCAGGTCACGGCACCATGCCTGGTGATGCATGCCCGCGAGGATGACGTGGCCAGCATGGGCAATGCCGAACTGGTGATCTCGCGCGTCAGCGGACCGACCGAACTGGTTGTACTGGAAGACAGCTACCACATGATCACCATCGATCGCGAACGGCGCGAAGTGATCCGCCGCAGCGCGCGCTTCTTCAGCGACATCGGCGAACGTGCGGGCGTGCTGCAGGCGGTCGCCTGAGATGGGATCGCTTGCGACCCTGCTGTGGCTGGTCAACGTGGTGCTCGATACCGGCGGCCAGTTGGCCTTCAAGGCTGCCGCCAGCGACCCGCAGGATGTCGAAGGCCTGCAGCGCTGGAAACACATGTTCGGCCGTCCCTGGCTGTGGCTGGGCATCGCCTGCTACGTGCTTGAATTCGTCGCCTGGATCGCCTTCCTGTCGCTGGTGCCGTTGTCGCAGGGCGTGCTGCTCGGCTCGATCAACATCGTCGCGCTGATGGTGGCCGGCCGCATCCTGTTCCGCGAGCGGCTGACGCCGTTGCGGGTGACCGGCATGCTGCTGGTCAGCGCCGGCGTTGCCGTGGTCGGAGCCGGAACATGAGGCGGCTGTACCTGGTCGGCTTCCCGCTGCTGATGGCCTTCGACACCCTGGCCCAGCTGTGCTTCAAGTATGCCGGAGACGCCGCGCTGCCGGTCGAGGCCAACAGCGCATGGCTGCTGCGCGTGCTGTCACAGCCTTGGGTATAYGGCGCGATGYTCGGTTACGTCGGCGCGTTCTTCACCTGGATGAGCCTGCTGCGGCACGCGCCGATCGGCCCTGCGTTCGCGGCCTCACACCTGGAAGTGATCAGCGTGCTGCTGCTGTCGGCGTGGCTGCTGCACGAACCGTTGACGCTGCATCACCTGATCGGTGCGGTGCTGATCGTGGCCGGCATCATCTGCCTGGGCCGTGCCGAGGCGGATGATCCGCATGCAGTTACCGAAGCGGCCCCGTGAGCCTGCTGTCGCGCGAGTTGCCTCCCACCGCTGGCCTGCCCCTGCAGGCCAGCGATTTCCTTCCCGGCGGCGGCGACCTGTGCACGATTCTGGCCGGGCAGCTGGGCACGCCGCCGCTGCAGCTGACCTGCTCGGGCACCCATGCCCTGCTGATCGCCCTGCGCACCCTGCGCAGGCGCGCGCCGCAGCGCGATACGGTGATCCTGCCGGCCTATACCTGTCCGCTGGTACCGATTGCCGTGCACAGCCTAGGCCTGCGCATACACCTGTGCGATACCCGCCGCGACCATTTCGATTTCGACCCGGTGGCGCTGCACGCCGCAGCCGATGCACGCACGCTGGCGATCATTCCCACGCATCTGGGCGGGCGCATCACCGATGTTGATCGCGCATGTGCCATTGCGCACCGCGTCGGTGCGTGGGTGATCGAGGACGCTGCACAGGCACTGGGTGCACGCGTGGCCGGCAACAGCGTCGGCCTGCGCGGCGACATCGGCTTCTTCAGCCTGGCCGCCGGCAAGGGCCTGAGCCTGCATGAGGGCGGCCTGCTGCTGACACGTGATGAAGAACTGCGTGCGGCATTGATCGAGCAGGCCGCAGGACACACGCCCTTCAACCCGCGCTGGGAGCTGACGCGCAGCCTGCAGCTGCTGGGCCTGGCGGCCTGCTACCGCCCTTCCCTGCTGTCGCTGGTGTATGGAAATCCGCTGCGGCGTGCCCTGCGCCGTGGCGACCTGGAAGCTGCGGTGGGTGATGTGTTTCCACTGGATATTCCGCAGCATCGCGTCAGCCGCTGGCGGCAGAACGTCGGGGCACACGCTGCACAGCGCCTGCCCGCCTTCCTGCAGGCCGCCCGCCTGCGCGCGCTGCAGCTGYGCGTGCAGCTGGAATCGCTGCCTGCCGTTGAAGTGGTGGACGGGATGCCTGGCACTCTTGGCACCTGGCCGATGCTGATGCTGCTGCTGCCCAGCGAACTTGCGCGTGACAAAGCGCTTTCATCGCTGTGGCAGCGCGGCCTGGGTGTCAGCCGCATGTTCATCCACGCCCTGCCGGACTATGCCTATCTGCGAGGCGTCGTCGCAGACGCGGACGTACCCAATGCCCGCGACTTCGCCGCCCGCTCCCTGACCGTGGGCAACAGCCCCTGGCTGACCCACGAAGACAGCTGCGAGATCGTGAAGGTACTGGCTGGTCAGTAGAGGTTGAAGCCGGGCAAAGCCTGCTTCGCGCTCACTGGCTGAACGCTTCCCGAGTGCCTCCGTTCGGGCTTTCAGGTGGAAAGGAACGAGAAAGACGGCCTGCCTACATTGGCCCCGTCGCCGGCATCGTGCCAAGGCCTCTCTTCATCGACGGAGCTGCCCATGCAATGGAGCATCCTGTGTGACTTCGATGGCACCATCAGCCTCGAGGACGTCATTGATTCGCTGCTGGAAAACTTCGGCCAGCCCGGTTGGCAGCAGCTGGAAGACCAGTGGCGCTCAGGCGAGATCGGTTCGCGTGAATGCATGCAGGGCCAGGTCCGCCTGCTGAAGCTTGATCCGGCCACCCTCGATGCACACCTGGACCAGGTACGGATCGATCCGGGCTTCGCCGCTTTCGTCAAACGCGCGCAGGCGTTGGGCCTGCCACTGCGCATCGTCAGCGACGGCCTGGACTACGCAATCCATCGCATCCTCGCCAATCACGGCCTGCCGCCGCTGCCTGTGGTGGCCAATCACCTGCGCTGGTCTGACGGCCATTGGCAGCTTGAATCTCCCTACCAGGCCGAAGGCTGCCGCAGCGGCACCTGCAAGTGCACCTGCGCGGCGCAGGCGCGTGCTGACGAAGCTCCCCGCGTGCTGATGATCGGCGATGGCGCCTCCGATTTCTGCGTATCCGAACACGCCGATTTCGTGTTCGCCAAGCGTCGCCTGATYGCCCATTGCACCRACGCCGGCATYCCCCACGCCGCCATCGACACCTTCCACGACGCYACTGCGCTGYTGCCGCGCCTGCTCGACGGCAGCCTGCTTCARCCCTCGCTTCCGCGGCTGCTCGCCACCGCCTGATCGCTCCGCCCGTTGCTTCCTTTGAATGCCCTCTCCGGAATCGAACCGATGAATATTTTTGACAAGAACGCCGATGCCGCCATCACCGATGCACAGCTGCTGGCAGATGAAGCCCGCTACAGCTCCTTCGGCGACACCGTGCACTACGTTGATCCGCCGAAGATCTTCCAGCGCTGCGAAGGCAGCTACATGTTCGATGCCGCCGGCACCCCGTACCTCGATCTGCAGATGTGGTAYTCGGCGTGCAACTTCGGTTACGCCAACCAGCGCCTGAACAATGCGCTGAAGGACCAGATCGACACCCTGCCGCAGGTCGCCAGCCAGTACCTGCACCCCACCCGTGTGCAGCTGGCCAAGACCATCGCGGTGGACATGCACGAGAAGTTCGGCCTTGATGGCCGTGTGCACTTCAACGTCGGTGGTGCGCAGGCGGTGGAGGATTCGCTGAAGATCGTCCGCAACGCGCGCAACGGCAAGAGCCTGATGTTCGCCTTCGAAGGCGGCTACCACGGCCGCACCCTCGGCGCCTCGTCGATCACCTCCAGCTACCGCTACCGCCGCCGCTACGGCCATTTCGGCGAACGCGCGATGTTCATCCCGTTCCCGTATCCGTTCCGTCGCCCGAAGGGCATGACCCCGGACGAGTACTCCGACCACTGTGTGCACCAGTTCGAGCGCCTGTTCGAAAGCGAGTACAACGGCGTGTGGGATCCCAAGGTCGGCCAGGCCGAGTACGCCGCGTTCTACGTCGAGCCGATCCAGGGCACCGGCGGCTACGTCATTCCGCCGCGCAACTTCTTCAAGGGCCTCAAGCGCGTGCTGGACAAGTACGGCATCCTGATGGTCGTCGATGAGATCCAGATGGGCTTCTGGCGCACCGGCAAGCTGTGGGCCATCGAACACTTCGATGTCACCCCGGACGTGCTGGTGTTCGGCAAGGCGCTGACCAATGGCCTCAACCCGTTGTCTGGCCTGTGGGCGCGCGAAGAGCTGATCAACCCGACCGTGTTCCCACCGGGCTCCACCCACTCCACCTTCAACTCCAATCCGCTGGGCACGCGCCTAGGCCTGGAAGTGCTGAAGCTGGGCAAGGAGATGGACTACGAGCGCACCGTGCCGGAGAAGGGGGCCTACTTCCTCGACGGCCTGCGCGGTCTGCAGAAGCGCCATCCGGAAATCGGCGATGTCGATGGCCTCGGCCTGGCACTGCGTGCGGAAATCTGCGCCGCCGATGGCTTCACCCCGAACCGTGAACTGCTGGACCGCATGGTCGACATCGGCCTGGCCGGCGACCTGCTGCACGACGGCAAGCGCATGGGCCTCGTGCTCGATGTGGGTGGCTGGTACAAGAACGTGATCACCTTCGCGCCCTCGTTGAACATCAGCTACGAAGAGATCGACCTGGCGATTACCCTGCTGGACCAGCTGCTGACCAAGGCCAAGGGCTGAGCGGGAATGCGCTGCCGGTTCCCGTGCCCCGCATGGACATGATCCCGCGTGTATCCAGCACCGCGCTGGAACCGGCCGCGCTGCTGGAGGGCTTCCTGGCCCACCCTCCCCTGGGGTTCGATGCCAGCCGCCTGCCCAGCGGCCTGCCCAGTTTCCGTGCGCCATTGGATCTGACCACAACCCTGGACGATGCACTGCGCTCGCGCCTGCTGGGGCTGCCGCTGTCGCGCCTGTGGCGGCCGTGGCTGACCTGGCAGACGCGGTTCATCGGTGCCACCAGCACCGAGTACACACCGCTGCCGGCGCATGTGTCGGCGGCTGCACTGGCCGACGACGTGCTGCGCCATGGCGTCGGTGACAGCCGGCTGCTGGTGGTCAAGGATCTGGCGATCGATTCGCCCTTGCTGGACGATGCCGCCAACGCACACAGCCACGCCTTCCTGCAGGCGCTGGAAGCACGCGGTTTCATCCCGCTGGAAGGCATGCCGCTGGCATGGGTGGCGATCGATTTCGATTGCATCGACGCCTATCTGGCACGCCTGTCCGCAGCGCGTCGCAAGAACATCCGGCGCAAGCTGCGCTCACGCAGCAACCTGCAGATCGACTGCATCGCCACCGGTGACCCTGCCCTTGCCGAACCGCGGCTGCAGGCCGAACTGCATGCGCTGTACCTGCAGGTGTATGCACAGAGCGCCGTGCATTTCGACCGGCTTGAGCTACCCTTCTTCCAGCACCTGCTGGCAGATACGCAGGGACAGGGGCGCTTGTTCCTTTACCGCCACAACGGCGAGCTGATCGGCTGGAACCTGTGCTACGTGCATGCCGGCAAGCTGGTGGACAAGTACATCGGCCTGTCCTATCCGCAGTCGCGCGACCACAACCTGTACTCGGTCAGCTGGATGCACAACCTGGAATACGCGTTGCAGCACGGCCTCAGCCACTACGTTGCCGGCTGGACCGATTCACGCATCAAGGCCGAACTGGGTGCCCGCTTCACCTCCACCGTACACGCGGTGCATGCGCGTTCGCCGCTGCTGCGCGCCGTCCTGCGCAGGCTGGCCCCGCACCTGCAGGCTGAGCCGGATGGAGGAGGCTGACCGATGCAACTGCGTCCGCCGCTGATCCTCGACCTCGATGGTGGCGTACTGCCATTGCCACAGGCACGCACGCTTGCGCTGCAGCACTGGCATGACCCGCTGCGCTTTGCCTGCCGCAACGCCACGCTGTCACGCTTCGCCACTGAAGTTCTTCGGCCGCTGCCGGCACAGCTCGGCACGGTCATGCTCGGCAGCGGCGACTTCCACCATCTCAGCCTGCCGCTGCTGCAGCACCTGCACACGCGTGCCCCGTTCCAGCTGGTGGTGCTGGACAACCATCCGGACAACATGCGCTTTCCCTTCGGCATGCACTGCGGTTCCTGGGTCAATGCTGCCGCCGCATTGCCGCAGGTATCGCATGTGCATGTGCTGGGCATCACCTCCGCCGATATCGGCCTGGGCCATGCGTGGGAGAACCACTGGCGGCCGCTGCTGGGGCGGCGGCTGACCTACTGGTGCATGGATGTGGATGTGGGCTGGGCCAGCCGCGTGGGCATGTCAGCTGCCTTCCGCCACTTCGACCATCCCGAGGCCCTGGTCGCCGCGTTCGCCGCCGAACAGGCGCAGGCCCCTCAACCGACCTACCTGTCGATCGACAAGGACGTGTTCGCTGAAGATGTCGCCCGCAGCAACTGGGACCAGGGCCGCTTCCAGCTTGAACACGCGCTGATGGTGATCGAGGCCCTGCGCACCGGTGGACTGGTGGGCAGCGACATCACCGGCGAGGTGTCACTTGCCAACTACCAGAGCCGTTTCAAGCGCTGGTTGTCATCGCTGGATGGTCAGCCCGACGTCAGCGCCGATGATCTTCCGGCATGGCAGCAGCAGCACCAGCAGGTGAACCGCGAACTRCTGGCGGCGATGGCCGCCGTTCCGACGGCCTGCTGAGCGGGGGTAGTGCCGGCCGCTGACCGGCAGCTGTACCACGATGTGCCAACCAAGGTTGGCACCTGCCAGACCCAGGCAGAGTCGGTAGTGCCGGCCGCTGGCCGGCAACCTCGTTGTTCCCGACCTCGTTGTTCCCGGGCTCACGAGGATGCCGGCCAGCGGCCGGCATTACACTGGACGTCTGCCCCAGGAGCCCTCGCCATGCCCCAGACCGTCATCCCGCAGCTGCGCATGCGCCATGCCGATACCAGCCTGCCCTTCTACGTGCAGGGCCTGGGCTTCCTCGTCGACTGGGAGCACCGCTTCGAACCCGGCTTCCCGCTGTTCGCCCGGCTCACCCGCGAAGGCCAGACGATCTTCCTGACCGAACACACCGGCGACTGCGAGGTGGGCGGTGCGGTGTATTTCATCGTCACCGACGTCGATGGCCTGCACCGCGCGTTCAGCGCTGCGGGAGTATCCATCGAGCAGCCGCCACACGATACCGACTGGGGAAGCCGCGAGATGCTGATCGTCGACCCGGACGGCAACCGCCTGCGCTTCGCCACCGACGCTGGCTGAATGCCACGCGCTTGAACGGGGATATACGCTTCGTATACGCTTCGTATACTCCCAATCGAGAACGCCCATGGGCATCGTCAACATCGATGACACCCTGCACGACCAGCTGCGCCGTGCCTGCACCGTCTCCAACCGCTCGATCAACGCCCAGGCCACGTTCTGGATCCGGGTCGGCATGCTGTGCGAGATGAACCCGACCCTGAGCTTCCAGGACGTCGTCGCCAGTGAACTGCGCGCCGCCGGTGTGCAGCCGCAGCTGCTTGCCCCCGGGCGGGCCTGAGCCGATGGCCATGATCAAGCGCCCCGACGAGATCGACCGCCTGGCCGAGTCCGGACGACTGCTGGCGCAGGTCTTCGCCATGCTCGACGCCCTGCCTCTGCAGGGTCGCAGCACGCTGGAGATCAACGACATCGTCGAGCGGATGATCGTCGACGAGCTGCAGGCGCGGCCCGCCAGCAAGGGGCAGTACGGGTTCCCGTACGTGCTCAATGCCTCGATCGACAACGTCGTCTGCCACGGCATGCCGTCGGCCGATGACGTGCTGCGCAATGGCCAGATCGTCAACCTCGACATCACGCTGGAGAAGAACGGCTACATTGCCGATTCCAGCACCACGTATGTTGTGGGTGATGCCGACTACGCCGCGCGCAAGCTGGTGCAGGTGACCTACCAGGCCATGTGGAAAGGCATCGCCGCCGTGCGGCCCGGCGCGCGCCTGGGCGATATCGGCCACGCCATCGCCCGCCACGCCCGCAGCCACGGCTACAGCGTGGTCAAGGAGTACTGCGGCCACGGTATCGGCCAGGAGATGCACGAGGAACCGCAGATCCTGCATTAYGGCCATGCCGGCACCGGCATGGAGCTGCAGGAAGGCATGGTGTTCACCATCGAGCCGATGCTCAACCAGGGCAAGCCTGCCATCCGCCAGCAGCCCGACGAATGGCCGGTGTATACCCGTGACGGCAAGCTGTCGGCGCAGTTCGAGCACACCGTGGCCGTGACCGGCAGCGGCGTGCGCGTGCTGACCCTGCGCCCTGGTGAAACCCCGTTGTGCGCGCTGGATGCGGCCTAGAGCGGGCGCAGCAGCAACAGCAGCGCAAGGCACAGCATGAAGGCCGCCACGCCAGCATCCAGCAACCGCCATGCTGCCGCGTTGCGGAACACCGGCTGCAGCAACCGTGCGCCGAACCCCAGCCCACAGAACCAGAGCACGCTGGCCACGCAGGCGCCCGCTGCGAACGCCCAGCGCAGGTCACCCGGGTAGCGCGTGGACAGGCTGCCCAGCAGCACCATCGTATCCAGGTAGACGTGCGGGTTGAGCAGGGTGAACGCCAGGCAGGCCAGCAGCACCTGCCGCCGGCTGCCACCACTGGCATCGGCCGCGGCCAGCGCGCTGCCACCGCGCCACGCGCGCAGCCCAGCCTGCAGCCCATAGCACAGCAGGAAGGCGGCCCCGCCGAAGCGCAGCACCTGCAACAGCAACGGCCACTGCAGCACCAGCGCCCCCATGCCGCCCACGCCGGCCAGGATCAGCGCGATGTCCGCGCCCATGCAGGCCAGCACCACCATGCCCACGTAGCGGTGCTGCAGCCCCTGGCGCAGCACGAAGGCGTTCTGCGCGCCGATGGCGATGATCAGGCCAGCACCTGCAAACAGACCGGCCAGGGCCGCAGCAATCCACATCCGACGCTCTCCACCTTGAGAAGAGGCGCAGGGTGCGACCAACGGACTCGTTAAGGCAAACTGGTTTTTCTTTATCCTGTGCAGAAAAACTGAAGAGGCACCGCGTGGACCTGGTACATCCGCAGTTGAGCGCCTTCACCGCCGTGCTCGAAGAAGGCAGCTTCGAGGCCGCCGCACGCCGCCTRTCGATCAGCCCGTCGGCGTTGTCGCAACGGATCAAGGCGCTTGAAGACCGGCTGGGCCAGGTGCTGGTGGTGCGCCAGGCCCCGTGCCGGCCTACTGCTGCCGGCGAAGTGCTGCTGCGGCGGGTGCGGCCGATGCAGGCACTGCAGGCCGAAGCGCTTGCCGAACTGCTGCCGGAACGCGGCAGCGATGCCACCCGTACACCGATTCCGCTGGCGGTCAACGACGATTCGCTGGACACCTGGTTCGTCGCCGCCATCGCCGAGCTGCACCAGCGCCACGGCTACCTGTTCGACCTGCGCATGGACGACCAGGACCACACCCTGGAACTGCTGCGCACCGGCAGCGTGCTTGGCGCGGTCACCGCCGAACGCAGACCGCTGAAGGGTTGCAACGTGCATCCGCTGGGCGCGATGCGCTACCACGCCATCGCCTCACCGGCATTTGCGCGCCGCCACTTCAGCACGGGCATGCAGGCCGAGGCGTTGGCCTCGGCGCCGATGATCGTGTTCAACCGCAAGGATGAACTGCAATGGCGTTTCCTGCGCAGGCTCACCCGCGCGCGAATGCAACCGCCCGTACACTACCTGCCCTCCTCCACCGGCTTCGTCGATGCTGCCGCGCGTGGGCTGGGCTGGTGCCTGGCACCGGAGGCCCTGGTCAGGCCAGCGGCAGAGGCCGGACAGATAGTGGTGCTGGAACCGCGTCGCTGGCTCGACGTACCCTTGTTCTGGCAGCATGCCGCCGTGCGTTCGAGCACGTTGCAACACATCACCCACGCGCTGCGTACCGCCGCGGGCAATACCCTACGTTGAAAAGAGCATGATCCAGACCACCGCAGACCCCGGCTTCACGCGCGGACCACTACCGTTTGCCCACTTCTTCACTACAGGAACGGCATGCGCCTGAGCTGCCCACGGACAAGGATGCATCGCGCGCTCGGCGCTGCCGGCCTGGCCTTGCTGGCCAGCCTGCCGCTGGCTGCAGCGGCACAGACCAGCGCGCCTCCCGCACTGGAATGGGAACAGGCGCGGCAGCGTCTGGAACAGGTCTCCGACGCGCTGGCCGCTGCTGATGCCGGCGTGCGCAACAAGGAAGACCTGCACGAGGCCACCCGCCTGCTGCGCCTGCCGGAGATCACCGGCGAAGTGCGGCGGCTGCAGTTCCAGAAGACACTGACCCTGCCGCTGGGCTCGCTGGCGCCGGTGGCCGAAGCCTTTGGCATCGACTCACCGCTGTCGTTCACCGAGCGCGACTGGCGCACACGGCCGGTGGTCACTGCGGTGCTGCCGCTGTACACCGGCGGCCTGATTCCGGCCGCGCAGCGTGCTGCCGGCGCGGCCAGCGAACAGGCCAGCGCCGAGCGCGAAGCGCAGCGGCAGTCGCTGACCGTGCAACTGGCCCAGGCCTACTTCGGTCAGCGCTTGGCCGAACAGGCAGTGGTCGTGCGCCGCGACGTGCGCGATGGCTTGAACCGCCACCTGTCCGATGCCGAGAAACTGGAACGCGAAGGCTTCGCCACGCGTGCGCAGCGCCTGCAGGCCACCGTCGCCCGCGACAAGGCCGAGCGCGAGTACCAGAAGACGCTCAATGATCTGGCCACGCTGAAGGCTGCGCTGGCCACGCTGTTGCGCAGTGGCGGCGATGTGCAGCCGCTGTCGCCGCTGTTCGTGCAGCGCGCGCCGCTGGAACCGGTCGCCAGCTTCGAGCGCACCGCGCAGGCACGGCAGCCGCAGATCGCCCGCCTGCGGGCGATCGTGGCGCAGGCCGAACAGGGCGTGCGCGTGCAGCAGGCCAAGCTGAAGCCAACGGTATTCCTGTTCGGCCAGTACGACTTCCGGCGCCGCGACGAAATGCTGACCGATCCGGACTGGGCGTTTGGCATCGGCCTGAAGTACACGTTCCTGTCGCCGAACTCACGGCCGGCACAGATCAGTGCGGCACGCGCGCAGCAGGAACAGGCCGAGGCCGGCCTGCGCGAGGCCGAGAACCAGGTCGCGCTGGGTGTGCGCAAGGCCTGGAACGAGCTGGAAACCGCACGCCAGCAGTTCGTGCTGCTGGACAGCAGCATCGCCCAGGCCGACGAGAACCTGCGCCTGCAGGAGCTGGCCTTCCGCGAAGGCCAGGCCACCTCGCTGGACGTGATCGACGCACGGCTCGGTCTTGGCGGTGCCCGCGTTGAACGTGCGCAGGCCGCCTACCAATACGATATCGCCTTGGCACAACTGCTCGAGGTGAGTGGACAGATGGACCGCTTCGAAGACCATCGGCGGCGTGCAGACGAGGTAATTGATCATGAGTGATGTGTTGCACGACGAAGCAACGACGCCCCCGGGCAAGCGCCGGCTGGGGCCGATTCTGATGGTGGTGCTGCTGGTGGCGGTGGTGCTGGGCCTGTGGCTGGCCTGGCGCAGCCCCGCCGACCAGATCCAGGGCATGGCCGACGCCGACACCCTCAACGTGTCGGCCAAGATCACCGCGCGCGTGGCCGAACTGAAGGTCCGCGAGGGCGATCGCGTGCAGGCCGGGCAGGTGCTGTTCCTGCTCGACAGCCCCGAAGTAGCAGCCAAGGAACAGCAGGCACACGGCGCACTGGCTGCGGCGCAGGCGGTGGCCGACAAGGCTGCCGAAGGCGCACGCAGCGAAGACATCCGCGCGGCCGAAGCCAACTGGAAGCGCGCCGAAGCCGGTGCCACGCTTGCCGATGCCACCTACCGGCGCGTGCAGAACCTGTTCAACGAAGGGGTGATGACCCGGCAGAAGCGCGATGAAGCGGCGGCCCAGGCCACCAGCTCGCGCGAACTGGCCCGCGCCGCCCGCGCCCAGTACGACATGGCGTTGACCGGCGCGCGCGAACAGGACAAGCGTGCCGCGCAGGGCCAGGTGCAGCAGGCCCAGGGCGCGGTGGCGGAAGTCAACGCCGCGCGCGTTGAAGTGGAAGGCCGCGCGCCGGTGGCCGGCGAGATCAACAAGCGCATGGCCGACCCGGGCGAACTGGTACCAGCCGGCTACCCGGTGTTCACTCTGGTCGACATCGACCGCATGTGGGTGTCGATGAACCTGCGCGAATCGCAGATGCAGGGCCTGAAGGTCGGCAGCAAGCTGCAGGGCAGCGTGCCGGCACTCGGCAAGGACGGTGAGTTCGAGGTCTACTTCATCAATCCCGCGGGCGACTACGCCACCTGGCGCACCACCCGCCAGTCATCGGGCTATGACGTGCGCAGCTTCGAAGTGCGGGTGCGCCCGGTACGCCGCATCGAGGGCTTCCGCCCCGGCATGAGCGTGCTGTTCGCATGGCCGCAGCACTGAACACCAGCCGCAGCAGCTTCGGCAGCTCATGGCAGCGCGAACTGCGCCGGTTGCGCAGCAGCCGTGCGGACCTGGCGCTGGTCACCGTGCTGCCACTGTTGATGCTGGTGGTGATGGCCTGGATGTTCTCCGCATCGGTGATGCGCGATGTGCCGATTGCCGTGGTCGACCTTGACCACAGCAGCGACAGCCGCCTGCTGCTGCGCATGCTCGACGCCAGCCCCGGCGTGCGCATCGCAAGCCAACCGGTCGATATGGATGAGGCGCGCGCGCAGCTGCGTCGGCTGGAGGTGTTCGCGGTGGTGCTGGTGCCGCGCGATGTGACCCGCCAGGCGCTTCGCGGCCGGCAGGGCACGGTGTTTTCCTATTACAACGCCACCTACATGACCACCGGCCAGTCCGCCGCGCGGGATATCGGCGACGCGGTCTCTGCGTGGAACGCGCGGTTGCTGCGCGAACGCATCGGCCTGCAGGTCGGGCCGGGCAAGCTGCGTGCCGCCCCGATCGCGGTGCAGTCGGACATCCTGTTCAATCCGGCGCGCAGCTACGAGCTGTTCCTGCTGCCACTGATCTTCCCGGCGGTACTGTCGCTGGTACTGGCGCTGGCCGTGGCCGGCAGCCTCGGCCGTGAGATCCGCGACGGTACCCTGCCCGCCTGGCTGGGCCATGCACCATGGTCGGCCATTGCAGGCAAGGTGCTGCCCTACGTGCTGCTGTTCTCGTTGTACGGCGCGCTGGGCGCGGCCTATCTGGCCTGGCTGCGTGGCGACGGCATCGCTGGCAGCGTGCTTCTGCTGCTGCTCGCACAGCCGCTGTTCTACCTGGCCACCGCGGCCTATGCCCTGTTCTTCGTCGGCGTCACCCGTGACATGGGCACGGCCCTGTCCGCCGTGGGCCTGAGCATCGGCACCGCGCTGGCGTTCTCCAGCGCCACGTTCCCGGTGATCGACGCACCGTTGTTCACCCGCGTCTGGCACCTGCTGCTGCCGCTCAGCGCCTACATCAAGCTGCAGACCCAGCAGCAGTTCATCGGCTCGCCGTTGGCGGTGTCGCTATGGCCGCTGGCCACGCTGCTGCTGATGATCGCGGTTGCTGGCGGCATCGGCGGCTGGCGCCTGCTGGCGTTCGCGCGCACGCCGCAGGCCGCGCAGCCGGCCGGGGCAGGCACATGAGCCGGATCTGGCACAGCCTGCGACAGACCCTGTTGGCCGTGCTCTGCGACCGCTACGCGATCGTGGTGATGGTCGGCGCGGTGATTCTGTACTCGTTCTTCTACCCCGCCGCCTATCGCCACCAGGTGGCCGGCAACCTGCCCGTGCTGGTCGTCGATGAAGACCACAGCGCGACCAGCCGCGAACTGCTGCGCAAGCTCGATTCGCTGCGCGTGGCCCATGTGGTCGGGCAACCGGCCGACCTGCAGGAAGCGCGCGCACAGCTGGAGGCCGGCCATGCCGAAGGCATCGTGCTGATCCCGGCCAACCTAGAACGCGACATCCTGCGCGGGCATCCGGCCAAACTGGTGCTGCTCGGCAACGGCGCCTATCTTGGCCGCGCCAGCTGGGTGCTGGGCAGCGTGGCCGATGCACTGGGTGCGTTCGGCCGTGAGGCGGCGGTCACCCAGGCCGCGTTCATGGGCGCGCCACAGGCACCACCGGTCACCCTCGTGCAGCGGCCCTTGTTCAACACGCAGGAAGGCTATGGCAGCGCGATCGTGCCCGGCGTGGCCGAACTGATCGTGCACCAGACGCTGCTGATGGGCATCGGCGTGCTGCTCGGTGGCCGCCGGCTGGTGCTGGGCCGGCGCCTGCAGTTCGACCTGCCTACCCTGACCGGCATGGCCCTCGGTTTCGGCCTGATCGGGCTGTTCGGGCTGTTCTGGTACGCCGGCTTCACCGCCTGGGTGCAGGACTATCCGCGTGGCGGCAACCCGCTCGGCCAGCTGCTCGGCGGCACCCTGTTCATCGCTGCCACGGTGGCGTTCGGGCTGTTCGTCGGCAGTTTCTTCCGCACGCGCGAACGCGCCTTCCAGTACATCATCGCCACCTCGATCCCGCTGTTCTTCCTGGCCAGCCTGTCGTGGCCGGCGGTGATGACCCCGCGCCCGCTGGTGTGGCTGGCGCAGCTGCTGCCGACCACCTCCGGCATCAACCTGATGGTGCGCCTGAACCAGATGGACGCCAGCCTGGCCGAGGTCAGCCGCGAACTGATCACCCTGGCCGTGCTGCTGGTGCTGTACGGCGCCCTCGCCCTCTGGCGTCTGCACAGCCCAAAGGGGACGAAGGGGATTAAGTCGTAGCTGGCACGGAGAGGGAGAAATCGACTTAATGCCCTCCGTCTCCTTTTACGGCTCCGGCGCGTACCAGAACGGGATGCTGTATTCGCGACGACGGCTGGGGCCGCGTTCGCCGCCGTCCACGTTCCAGACCAGTCGCAGGTCATGCCGGCCCGGCTCCAGGTCCGCCATCGGCAGATAGCCCACCAGCCCRCGCATGTCCAGGTCGCGGCGTTCCATCGGCACGAAATCATGCAGGTCGACCTTGCCGCCGTCGAGCTGCACCGTCCACAGCGTGGCCATGCAGTTCACCGCTGCTGTCGCGGCCAGTGCGCCCTGCGCTTCGTTGCGTGCACCACCGGCGCAGCGCTGTCGCGCCACCGGGTTGTCACGCTGCGGGCGATGGGGAATGAACAGGCGCAACCGCGATGCACTGATGGTATCGGCCGGAATCATCGGATAAGGCAGCAACTGGTCGTGCGCCGAGCGCAGCGATTCGTAGTGCGCGCCCAGCATGCCGTGGTTCACTGCCTCCTCGGTCAGCACGCTGTAGCGGTTGAACAGCGAGAACGTCATCGAGCCATAGACCTGCAGGGCGGCGAGCACCATCGCCAGCATCACCGCCGAAATATAGATCACCGTGAACGAGCGGCCGCGCAGGTTGCTCTGCAGGGTCCACTGCATGGTCTGCAGCAGGCGCAGCATGGGTACCCGCTGCAGGCCAGCCAGCACCGACTGCAGTCGCTTCTCCTGCCGTGCCGTGTCCAGGCCCCGCGCGCGACGCCGCGCGATCGACTTTTCCAGCAGCATCGGCACCATCGCCAGACCGAGCAGACAGAGCATCAACACCGCAACGATTCCCAGCGTGATGCGATCGACATCGCCGAAGGCGGCGCCGATGGCCATCGCCACGCCAAGCGAGACAATGGCTACCACCAGCGTGCCGGCCAGGGTCTGCACGCACAACAGCGTGGTCGAGAACAGCATGGTGGCAAGCCGGTCCGCGCGTTCAATGGTGCCGTCGAGGCCGCCGTCGCGCTGCTGCAGGAACGCGCGTGAGAACGGCCCCAGCATCGTCAACCGATCCCAGTCGATACCGTTGGGGAAGTGCGATTTCAGGCCGATCAGGCCGATCCAGTAGCCGCGCACGGCCAAGTGGATGATCAAGGCCACCGCCAGCACGTAGCACATGCCGACGCCGATGCTGAAGGCGAACCACAGCGCCTGGAAATAGACACCTTCGGTATGCAGGCTGCTGCGCGCCCACGCATCGAACAGGTAGCCCGGCACGGCGAGCAGTGCGAAGGCGAGCAGGCCGGAAATGAACAGCTCCAGCTCGTCGGTGCGGTCACGCACGCGGGAGTAGCTGGCTGTCGTGCGAGGCATTGCATCAGCAACATCGGACGGTTCCCGACGGTCTACAGCGCTCGACTTGTTCACTGGCGATTCATCCCTGGAGGTCGGCGCAGTATAGGCATGCGCCCTGCCCCACGGAACGGGTCCGGAAACGGAGAACGCCGGCAC
>NZ_JBFTOJ010000069.1:0-20829 GCF_056397905.1 Stenotrophomonas sp. 05L414_2 | reverse complement strand
CTGGTGGAGATCGAGCCCGGCCTGCGTGGCAAAGGGCGCGACGCACGTCGCGCCACCGAGGACGAGGGCAAGCGGGTGATCGCTGCGTTGCCGAAGAATGCCTATGTCGTTGCACTGGACGTACCGGGCCGCCAGCTCAGTTCCGAACAGCTGGCGCAGCGCCTGGAGCACTGGCGTGGACAGGGCAGGGACCTGGCGTTCCTGATCGGTGGCCCGGAAGGGCATTCGCCGGAAGTGTCTGCGCTGGCCGATGAAAAGTGGTCGATCGGCCCGCTGACGCTGCCGCACATGCTGGTGCGGCTGGTGGTGGCCGAGCAGTTGTATCGCGCTGCTGCGATGTTGGCCAATCACCCCTACCATCGGGCGTGAAGAGTCGTTATACTGGCGGTCTGCCCGAATAGCTCAGCCGGTTAGAGCACTTGACTGTTAATCAGGGGGTCGTTGGTTCGAGTCCAACTTCGGGCGCCACATTCAAGAGGCCTGCATCGCAAGATGCAGGCCTTTTTTGTTGTGTCGCGCCGTGCAGTCGYGTGCGGCGGTGGATCCACCCCATGCGTGGATGCATCGCGCGCGATCTTTCGAGCGGACTCGACTCTACACTGCAGGTCCATCACGTGGATGTTGACGATGCGCGCTCGCTTTGCATTTCGCCTGCTGATGGTCCTGCTGCCATTTACCGCATCGGCCGCCGCGCCTGCCACCTGGCACCCGCCAGCCGGTACCACCGAACTCCCTCTGTGGCCGGATGGGCAGGTGATGGCACCGCCGAAGCTGAAAGGCCGCGAGCAGGTCAGCGAAACCGTGTCCAAGGCCAGTGGCGAGCGCTGGATGATGCTGCAGAACGTGGCCGTGCCCACGCTCACCGTGTTCCCGGCGAAAGGCTCGCCCAACGGCACGGCAGTGATGGTGATACCGGGTGGTGGCTACAACGTGCTGGCGATCGACCTGGAAGGCAGCGAGATCTGCGATTGGCTGACCGCGCAGGGCGTCACCTGCGCACTGCTGAAGTATCGCGTACCGGCCTCGGGACCGAACTGGGACCGCGAATGCAACTGCCGCGACATTCCGGCCGTGCCGATGGCCTTGCAGGATGCGCAGCGGGCAATGGGCCTGCTGCGTGCGCAGTCCGCGCGCTGGAAGATCGATCCACAACGGTTGGGCGTGATCGGCTTCTCGGCCGGCGGCCATGTGGTGGCCGGGTTGAGCACGCATGCGCAGCGCAGCTATGCACCGTTGGATGCGGCCGATGTGCAGTCCAGCCGGCCGGATTTCGCGATGCTGCTGTATCCAGGGCATCTCTGGGTACGCAAGGATGATTCGCTGGAAAAAGACATCGTGGTCGATGCAAAGGCGCCGCCGACGTTCATCGTGCAGGCCGCCGATGACCCGACGGACGATGTCCGTCATGCATTGGTCTATCACCGTGCACTGATCGAGGCCGGCGTGCCGGTTGAAATGCATTTGTTCGCGCACGGCGGCCACGCGTTCGGCCTGCGCCTGAAAGATGCGCCGGTGTCGGCATGGCCCAGCCTGGCAGAACGCTGGATGCATGACATCGGCATGCTGACGAAGCACTAGCGTCGGGTGTGGCTCGGCCTTACAAGGTCAGCGCGCCACGGGCGAATGCCACCAGCGTAGCGATCGCCACCACCAGGATCGCGCCGAACAGCACCCATTCCCAGCGCGTGAACACCCGCTCGCCGCGCTGGCGTCGGGTCAACGCGTACAGCACTACGCCCGGCACATACAGCAGTACCGACAGCAGCAGGTTGTCCAGGCCACCGGCATATACCAGCCACAACGCATAGGCGCTGGCCAGCAGCGCGACGATGAAGTCGCGCCAGCGGGCGCCGGCCGCGCTGGCGTATGCCTCGCCCTGCCAGGCCAGCTTCACGCCGAATGCGCTGGACAG
Organism: Stenotrophomonas sp. 05L414_2; assembly: GCF_056397905.1. Lineage (NCBI taxonomy): Bacteria > Pseudomonadati > Pseudomonadota > Gammaproteobacteria > Lysobacterales > Lysobacteraceae > Stenotrophomonas > Stenotrophomonas sp. 05L414_2. The sequence continues at coordinate 18,917 of NZ_JBFTOJ010000069.1, read as the reverse complement.
GAAGTACGGCACCAGGCTCATCGACGCCGCCAGCAGCACCAGGCTGGTGTAGCTGCCCGAATTGAACAGCACCAGCAGCAGGAACAACTGGATCAGGCCATTACTCAACCACAGCGCATTGGCGGGCACGCCGCGCGCGTTCTCGCGGCCGAGAAAGGCCGGCATCGTGCCATCGCCAGCGGCGGCAAACAGCACTTCGGCGCACAGCAGCACCCACGCCAGCAGCGCGCCCAGTACCGAGATGATCGAGCCGATGATGATCACCGTCGCTCCCCATTCGCCAACGATCGCGCGCAGCACATAGGCCATCGAGGGATTGGGCAGGCCGGCCAGTTCGGCCTGCGACAGCACACCCATCGACAGCAGGCTGACCAGCACCAGCAGCAGCCACACGCCGATGAAGCCGATCACGGTGGCGCGGCCGACATCGGCGCGCCGTGCCGCGCGCCGCGAATAGATGCTGGCACCTTCGATACCGATGAACACCCACACGGTGACCAGCATCATCCCGCGCAGCTGCTGGCCCATGTCGCCCAGCGCGGGAGCGCCGAAGAAGTCGGCGCGGAACACGTCCATGCGGAATGCGCCGGCTGCCAGAATCAGGAACAGCGCGATCGGCACCAGCTTGGCCACGGTGACCAGGCCATTGATGATCGCCGCAGTGCGCAGGCCGCGCAGTACCAGCAGGTGCACGGTCCACAGCAGCAGCGACGATGCGGCGATGGCGGCCGGTGTATTGCCTTCGCCGAACACCGGTGCGAAGTGGCCGAGACCGCTGAAGATCAGTACGAAGAAGCTGGCGTTGCCGAGTACCGAAGCGACCCAGTAGCCCCACGCGGCGGAGAAACCGATGTAGTTGCCGAAGCCTTCGCGCGCATACGCATAGATGCCGGTGTCCAGGTCGGGGCGACGATTGGCCAGGGCCTGGAACACGAAGGCAAGCATCAGCATGCCGGCACCGCTCACCGCCCAGCCGATCAGCGCGGCGGCCGGGCCGGCGCTGCGCGCCACGTTCTGCGGCAGCGAGAAGATGCCGGCGCCCACCATTGAGCCGACCACCAGTGCGGTCAGTGCGGCCAGGCCAAGGCGTTGAGTGGAGGAGGGCATCGCGCCTGTCGCAGGAGAAGGTGCCCCCATGATGGACGCTGACGCGTGTGTAGAAAAGCAAAGGCCCGGGCGTGAGCCCGGGCCTTTGCGGGTGACGCTGCAGCAGGATTACTTGAAGGTGTACTTGGCGCCGACGGTGAAGTAGCGACCAATGGCACCGCTGAAGTGCAGCGGGTTGTAGTTCACGCCACCGTAGGTGGTCGGATCGAGCGGAGCGATGCGATCAAACACGTTGGCCACCGAGGCGTTCAGCTCGAAGGCTTCGGTGATGTTCCAGCGGCCGGACAGGTCGAAGGTGGTGAACGAGGAGATCTTGGTGACGTCGGTACCGTCGGCATAGGAGAACTGGTACGAGCCGTCCGGACCACGGAAGTCCTTGTTGTCCATCTTCGAGATGTAGTTGGCAACGCCGCTGACGCTCCAGTTGCCCTGCTTCCAGGTGGTGCCGAAGTTGATGCGGTCCTTCGGCGTGCCGATGCAGTTGGTCACGTCGCAGTTGCCGTGGGTACCGGCGTAGTCGACGGTGACGTCAGCGTCGGTGCGCTCGAACTTGAGCACGTGGCTCCACTGCAGGTCCATCTCCAGCTGGCCCGGACCGATGTCGAAGGTCTGGCGGATATCAGTGTCGATACCGCGCACGCGGGTGGAGGCCGCGTTGATGTACGCGGTGTTGACCGCCAGGATGCTGCCGGTGCCAGCAATGCCGTTGATCAGGTCGATGTCACGCAGCACGTTGCCGGCGGCGATGGCATCAGCGGTGGCGCCCTGGGCGATTTCGTTGGTGCGCTTGATCTGCCACGCATCGACGGTCAGCGAGGTGCTGGAGGTCGGCTGCAGCACGATGCCGACCGAGTAGCTCTTGGACTCTTCCGGCTTCAGGTCCTTGTTCGGACGGGTGATGATCGCCACCGGCCGCGAGCTGCAGTTGGTGCCGACATCGGCGGCCGGGCTGGCGGCGCAACGCACCGGATCACGGGCGTTGGAGAAGGCAGCCAGGCCACCGTCACCGTTCTCGGCCGGGTTCGGCGCGCGGAAGCCTTCGGCGTAGCTGGCGCGCAGGGCGATCCAGTCTGCCGGGGTCCACTTCACGCCCAGCTTCGGCGTGGCCTTGCCTTCACCGCTTTCGTACTTGTCGTAGCGCATGGCGGCCGACAGTTCCAACTGCTCCAGCACTGGCGCGGACAGCTCGACGTAGCCGGCATACACGTTCTGGGTGCCGTCATAGGCCGAATAGCCCAGGCCGATGATGTCACCCTGGTCGGTGTAGGTCTGCGGGGTCAGGCTGTTGCTGGTCTTGCGCCACTCGGTACCGAAGGCCAGGCCCAGCGGGCCGCCCTTCAGGTCCATCAGGCTGCGCGAGATGGTGAAGTCGAACATGTCCAGGCTGGACTTGGCGCGTGCGCTGATCTGCGGCGAGATGTAGTCGTACAGCGCCTGAGAGTTGAGGTTGGCGTTGTCGCCGATGCGCCACACGCCGCCGGCGCAGTTCGGGTTGCCCAACGCACACTGCACAGCGCTGTAACGCAGGAAGCCGGTGCGCTTGTTGGTCAGGTCGGTGCCCGAGTGCAGGTAGGCGGTGTCGTAGCTCCAGTCACCCCAGTTGCCCTTCACGCCCACCAGCAAGCGGTTGAACTCGTTGGTGTTGTTGGTCACGCGCGGACCGACATCCCATGCCGAATAGCGCAGGCGCGAGGCCTGGCCCTGGATCGGGTTGTCCGGGTGGGTCGGCGACAGCACCACAGCACCCGGACCGCTGCTGGCATTGCGCGGACCTTCCGGGTAGCCCCAGCTGCCGGACACGCCGGACGGGGTGTTGCTGAAGGTGGTTTCCTTCTTCGAGTAGCCGATCTCGGTGTAGACCTCGCCGCCTTCGCCGAAGGCGAAACTGGCACGGCCGAACACGTTGACGTACTTCTCTTCAGGGGTGAGGTCGCGGTACTGCTGGTTCGGATCCCACAGGCAGCCCTGGGCAGCCACTGAAGCGTCGGTCTGGCCACCGATGGTGGTCAGGCCCTGGCAACCCGGCAGCGGAACCAGCTGCGCGGAGGTGCCCGGCGGAACGCGGTCGTCGAACACAGAGCCGTTCGGACCGACGCCGCCGCTGGTGCGGTTATTGAGGTAGGCGCCACCCAGGAACTGGGCATTGTTGCCATAGCCCCACGGACGGATGTCGCCGGTGCCGATCCACTTGCGGTTCTTGCGGTCGCTGATCTTGATCGCGTCGGTCTTGCCGACATCCAGGCTGAAGAACGCATTCCAGCCATCGGTGGCCAGATCGCCGGTACCGGCGGTCAGGGTGGCCTTTTTGGCATTGCCGTCGCCATCACCGGAGGTGCCGTAGGAGGCACGCAGGATGCCGCCCTGGAAGTCGCTGCGCAGGATGATGTTGACTACGCCGGCGATGGCGTCGGAACCGTAGATCGCCGAGGCGCCATCCTTCAGCACTTCCACGCGCTCGACGGCGTCGAGGGGAATGGTGCTGAGGTCGGTGAATACCTTCTGGCCGTCATCGGCCAGGCCATAGGTCGCCATGCGGCGGCCGTTCAACAGCACCAGCGTGGAGCCGGCACCGAGGCCGCGCAGCGAAATGCCTGCGCCACCACCGGCGAAGCCGTTGCCGAAGGTCTTCGGGATCGAACCGGAACCGTCAGCGGTCAGGGTCTGCAGGTACTCGGCCACCGTGGTCTTGCCGGTGCGATCGATTTCCTGGCGGGTCACCACCTGCACCGGCGACGGTGTTTCGGTGTTGGTGCGCGGGATGTTCGAACCGGTGACGGTGATCCGGTCAAGGTTGGTGGCCTGTTCCTGCGCGAATGCAGAAGAGGAAGCCACGGCCCCGGCGAGCAGCAGGGCGCCGCCGGTGAGGATATGGGTGATGGACGTTGCCAGGTGGTTGCGGCGGCGGCTGGCGGGCCGTTGGATCGGGTGTTTCACAGCTTCTCTCCTGACTGGAAAACTCGAGCATTGAGGGCTGTCTCCGGTGTGTCCCGGGACGCGTCAATCTAGGTTTCCGGCAGGTGACGGAGGTGTGAAGTTTTACTAAATTCGTAACGGTTTTCCAACGAAGTTCAAATAACCGGGCAGATTGGCCCTGTTCCGGCCCATTCACCGTTGTGACCGGCCCGGCGTGCGGCCGGGCCGGTCCGTGGCTCAGTCGGGCAGGGAGAACTGCACGGGCACCATGCCGATGGCGGGAACGGCCATGCCATCACGCTCGGCCGGCACGAAACGCCAGTGGCGCAGCACCTGCTGGCGGGCGGCCTGGTCCAGGCTGCGCGAGCCGCTGCTGCGTTCGATGCTGACGTTCACCGGCTGGCCACTGGGGTCCACTTCCACCCGCAGCAGCACCGTGCCCTGTTCGTGATTGCGCAGGGCCTGGATCGGGTAGCTGGGCGGCGGGTTGCTACGGTACTGCAGCTGGGCGCCGGCCAGCGGCGTGGACGGGGCAATGGTCGGCGCAGCCTGCACCGCGGTCGGCTCGGCCGCCGGCAGGATGATGCCCTGGGCCTCCTCGACGGTCGCGGTGGGCGTCGGCAGCGGTGCGGGCACCGGCGTGGCCTGCCGCTTGTGCACCACCTCCACCTTTTCAGGCTCGGTCGGCACCGGCAGCGGCTCGATCGGCTTGGGCTCTTCCCTGGGAATGAACCGTACCGTGGTCTGATCGCGCGGCAGCGCGGTAATGGCCTGGTAGGTCGCCGGGATCAGCAACAACAGGAACGCGAGCAGATGCAGGGCGATGGCCGCACTCCAGGCGGCAACGCRGGCGGGATCGAAGTGCAGGGGTACTACGGGATACGTACGAACCATGGTCCACCTCCATGCCAGTGTCGAAGTCCTCAACGCACCAGGGCCGCCATCGGGGTTGCCGCACGCGGCTGGCAGTCAATCATTAGCGCGCCGCCTCCACCACTGCCTAGAGGCAGGGGCGGCAGCGTTGAGCTGGCCTTCATGTAACGCTGCCGGCACGGCGGCGGTGGAAACGAAAACGGCGCCCCGCAGGGCGCCGTCGGTTGAACGGAAGGAGCCTCAGCGGCCCAGTTCGAACACCACGTCCAGGTTCACCGAGACGGTCGATTCACCCGGGGCGACCGGGGTGGCCTTGTCCATTGCCATGCCGGCAGCCTGCGCACGCATCATCGGCATCGGGCGGAAACCGCCACCGGCGTTCTCGGAGATGCTGACAATGCGGCGCACCTGCAGGCCAAGCGACTTGGCATAGGTCTGGGCACGGGCCTGGGCCTTCTTCAGTGCCGCCAGGCGCGCTTCGTCATAGACCGGCTCGGGCTGGTCGATCTCGAACTGCGGGCCGTTGATCTGGTTGGCGCCCTGCGCGGCCAGCGCGTCCAGCACCTTGCCCAGCTTGGCGATGTCGCGGACCTTCAGGCTGACGGTGTTGCTGGCCTGGTAGCCGGTGATCTTCGGGGCTTCGTTGTCGGCATAGCGGTACTGCGGGTTGAGGCTGACGCCGCTGGTCTGCACGTCGCGCTCGGCGATGCCGGCGGCCTTGATCGCAGCCAGGACCTTGTCCATCTGCTGGGCGTTCTGGCGCATGGCGCTGTTGCCGTCGGCGGCCTGGGTGACCACGCCGGCCGACAGCGTGGCCACGTCCGGCACGCGGGTGGCTTCGGCGTTGGCCGAGATGTTCAGCAGGGTGCCTTCGGCCGCGGCGGCGATCGACGGCGACGACGGGTCGGCATGGGCGGTCATCGAAGCTCCAAGAGCGAGGGACAGGGCAAGCAGCAGCGGGGTGGCGGTGCGACGCATGGGATCTCCTTGTTGTGGCGGTGAGGGTGGTGTCGTAGCGATGAACGCGTTGTGAGTCCGTTCGGGGTTGCAGGCGCCGGGGAAGGATTGTCCGACGATTCAGGTACCGGCGTCAGGTTATGCTGTGTCGATGCTCTATCTTGCTTCCCGCTCCCCCCGACGCAACCAGCTGCTGGCCCGACTCGGACACCCTTTCCAGGCGTTGGACCTGGAGGTTGTCGAGCAGCGCGCGGCCGCTGAAAGTGCCCAGGACTATGTCTGCCGGGTCGCCGCCGACAAGGCGCGCGCCGGCCTGGCACGGGTGCTGGCCGATGACCCGCAGGCGCGGGTGCTGGGCTCGGATACCGAAGTGGTGCTCGATGGCGAAGTATTCGGCAAGCCGGCCAACGCGGCCGACGCGCGGGCGATGCTGGCACGGCTGGCCGGGCGCACCCATCAGGTGATGACCGCCGTGGTGGTGGTGGACGCGCGCGGGCTGGACAGCGAACTGGTTGTTTCCGAGGTCACCTTCGCCGCCATCGAGTCCGCCGACATCGCTGCCTACGTCGCCACCGGCGAGCCGCTGGACAAGGCGGGTGCCTATGCCATCCAGGGCGGTGCCGAGCGCTGGATCGAACACCTTTCCGGCAGCTACTCCGGTGTCATGGGGCTGCCGTTGCTGCATACCGATCGTCTGCTGGCCCGCTGCGGCGTGCTGGCCCCAACTGCTGATGCCGCCAGGGAGGCTGCCGATGTCTGAGGAAATCCTGGTCAATGTGACCCCGCGCGAAACTCGGGTCGCGGTGATCGAGAACGGCATGCTGCAGGAACTGCACATCGAGCGCGGTTGGCGCCGGGGTGTGGTCGGCAACATCTACAAGGGCAAGGTGCAGCGGGTCATGCCGGGCATGCAGGCGGCGTTCGTCGAAGTGGGGCTGGAGCGTGCCGCGTTCCTGCACGCCAACGACGTGGTGCGGCCGGCGCCGGTGGCCAGCGCCGATACCGAGAACACGACCCTGCCGCCGCCGTCCAGCGTGCCGATCGTGGAGCTGCTGCGCGACGGCCAGGACATCGTTGTGCAGGTGGTGAAGGATCCGATCGGGACCAAGGGCGCACGCCTGACCACCCAGATCAGCATTCCCTCGCGCTACATGGTGCTGCTGCCGCAGTCGAAGGTGGTGGGCGTGTCGGCGCGCATCGAGGACGAAGGCGAGCGCGCGCGGCTGAAAGCGCTGGTGACCGAACTGTCGGCCCAGCACGGCGGCTACGGCTACATCGTGCGCACCAATGCCGAAGGCCAGCCGGCCGAGGCCATCGCCGAAGACATCGCCTACCTGTCACGGGTATGGAACGTGGTCGAGCGCCGCGGCCGCGAGGCGGCGTCGTGCAGCAACATCTATGAAGACCTGAGCCTGCCGCTGCGTTCGGTGCGCGACCTGATCCGCAAGGACGTGGACAAGGTGAAGGTGGACTCGAAGGAGACCTTCGCCCAGCTGCAGGCGTTCGTGGCCAAGTACATGCCGGTGCTGGCGGAGAAGATCGAGCTGTACAGCGGTGATCGTCCGATCTTCGACATGTTCGGGGTCGAGGACGAGATCGGCCGTGCGCTGGACAAGCAGGTGCCGCTGAAATCCGGTGGCTACCTGGTGATCGACCAGACCGAGGCGATGACCACCATCGACGTCAACACCGGCTCGTTCCTCGGCCAGCGCAACCTGGAAGAGACGGTGTTCCGCACCAACCTGGAGGCCGCGCAGGCGGTGGCCAGGCAGCTGCGCCTGCGCAACCTGGGCGGCATCATCATCATCGACTTCATCGACATGGATGACGCCGAGCATCGCCGCCAGGTGCTGCGCACGCTGGAAAAGGCGCTGGCCCGTGACCATGCCAAGACCACGGTGTACGACTTCTCGCCGCTGGGCCTGGTGGAGATGACACGCAAGCGCACGGTGGAAAGCCTGGAGCGCCAGCTGTCGGAAACCTGCCCGCAGTGCAGTGGCCGCGGCACCATCAAGACCACCGAAACGGTGACCTACGAGATCTTCCGCGAGATCACCCGCGCGGTGCGCCAGTTCGATGCCGCGCGCCTGCTGGTGATCGCGTCCAGCAAGGTGGTGGCGCGGATCACCGATGAGGAATCCACGGCCGTGGCCGAGCTGGAAGAGTTCCTCGGCAAGAGCATCCGCTTCCAGGCGGACGAGCAGTACCTGCAGGAGCAGTTCGATGTTGTTCTGCTCTGATCCAGGCCGACTGTCTGCCTTCGGTGGCCGATGAGCGCGCCGCCGCGCCTGCGACTGCGAAGGATCCGCCGTCATTTCATCGCCGCATGCGCGGTTGGCCTGGTCGGGCTTGCCCTGCTGGTCGGCACCCTCAGCCAGCTGTTGCCGCTGGCTGAGCGCCATCCGGACCGGATCGCGGCCTGGCTGAGCACGCGCGCCGGGCAACCGGTGCGCTTCGAACGCCTGGACACCGCCTGGACCCGACGTGGTCCACTGCTGCAGTTGAAGGGCCTGCGCATCGGCGCGGGCCAGGGCCTGGCCATCGGCGATGCCGAGGTGCTGGTGTCGATGTACAGCGGCCTGTTGCCGGGCCGCTCGCTGACCGAACTGCGCCTGCGCGGCCTGGCGCTGGACCTGCAGCAGGCGGCCGATGGCCGCTGGTCGGTGCGCGGCCTGCCGCAGTCCCGCGCTGGCGGCGATCCGCTGGATGCGTTGCGCCGGCTGGGCGAACTGCAGGTGATTGGTGGCCGCCTCGGCGTGCATGCGCCAGCACTGGGTGTCGACGCCACCCTGCCACGTATCGACCTGCGCCTCCGCGTGGATGGCGACCGCCTGCGGGTGGGCGTGCGTGCCTGGGCACAGACCGACGCCTTGCCGCTGACGGCGGTGCTGGACCTGGATCGCCAGCGCGGCAACGGCGAGGCCTGGGTAGGCGCCGATCCGATCGATTTCCGTTCCTGGGCGCCGTTGCTGGCGGCCGGCGGCATGCGCCTGCGCGAGGGCAAGGGCGAGCTCAACCTGTGGCTGACCCTGCGTGATTTCGCCCCGGTGGCGCTGACCACCGATTCGGACCTGCGTGATCTGCGTGTCGAAGGCGCGCCGATGCCTGGCGTGGCGCGCCCGGAGATTCAATTGCAACGGCTGCAGGCGCGCCTGCGTTGGCAGCGGACGGCAGAAGGCTGGGCGCTGCAGGTGCCGCGCCTCCGCCTGCAGGCCGATGGCAGCCAGCAGCAGCTGGACGGGCTGCAACTGCGGGTGGGCAAGCAGATGCAGGTGCAGGCCGCAGCAGCGCAGGCGGGTACCGCGTTGCGCGCGCTGGCGCTCAGCGACCGCCTGGACGCGGGCCTGCGGCATTGGCTGTACCTGGCCAAGCCGCAGCTGGACGTGGCGCAGCTGCAGTTGCGCGGCCAGCAGGATGGCCCGTTGTGGGTGCAGGGCGAACTGCAGTCGCTGGGCTTTGCCAGTGTTGGCAACTCGCCGGGCCTGCGCGGCCTGGGCGGCCGCTTCGAGGGCGATGCCAACGGCTTCAGCCTGCAGCTGCAGCCCCAGCGCCAGCTGCAGTTCGATTGGCCAACCGGTTTCGGCGTGCGTCACGACCTGCACCTGGCCGGGCAGATCGTCGGTTGGCGCGACGAGGCCGGTGGCTGGCGCATCGGCACCCCGGCGATGCGTGTGGAAGGCACCGACTACGCTGCCGACGTGCGCGGTGGTCTCTGGWTCCAGGGCGATGGCACCCGGCCGTGGATGCAGCTGGCGGCCAAGCTGGACGACGTACCGATGACCGCGGCCAAGCGTTTCTGGATCCATTCCAGAATGAGCAAGGGCGCCACCGACTGGCTGGACATGGCTTTGGCCGGCGGCCAGGTGCGCAACGGCATCGGCCTGGTCAGTGGTGACCTGGACGACTGGCCTTTCGACAACAACGATGGCCGCTTCGAGGCCACCGGCCACATCAGCAACGGTGACATCCGCTTCCAGCACGATTGGCCGTTGATGGGCCAGGTCGATGCCGATGTCGCCTTCATCGGCCCTGGCTTCCACATGCAGGGGAGCGGCGATCTGGCCGGCGTGGCAGTACAGACATTCGAAGCCGGCATCCAGGATTTCGGCCAGCAGCCACTGTACGTGCGCGCCGACAGCCAGGGCGACGCCGGCAAGTTGCTGGCGATGCTGCGGCAGAGCCCGCTGCACAAGGAATACGGCGACACCCTGGACAACCTCGCGGCAAGCGGGCCGGCCAACGTGCATTTCGACCTGTTGCAGCCCCTGCATCATGACCAGGGCGGCGGCCACCTGCAGGGCACGGTGGACCTGGCCGGGCTGAAGCTGGTCGACAAGCGCTTCCAGCTGGAATTCGACAACATGCGCGGGCAGGCCCGCTACAGCAACGCCGGCTTCGCCGCCGAGGAACTGGCCGTGCGCCACCTAGGCCAGGACGGCCGGCTGAGCCTGCGCGCCGGTGGATTCGTGCGTGACCCCAAGCTGGCCTTCGAATCGGAACTGGCCGCCACGCTCGATGCGGGCGTGCTGATCGACCGCGCACCGGAAATGGCCTGGCTGAAGCCCTACATCAACGGTACCTCGCCGTGGACCATCGCGGTGAACCTGCCGAAGGTCGCGCCGGGTGCACCAGCGCCGCCCAGCGAGCTGCGCCTGCGCTCGGATCTGCTGGGCACCCGCCTGGATCTGCCGGCACCGCTGCAGAAGCCGGCCAACGAATCGCTGCCGACCACCGTGGCCGCACAGCTGCCGATGGGCGCCGGCCGCATCGACGTGGCGTTCGGCCAGCGTCTGGCGCTGGCCGCGCGCAGCCACAACAACCAGACCGGCGTTCAGGTCACCCTGGGCAGCGACCACGTTGACCGCGAACCACCGCCCAGCGGGCTGACCATCAATGGCCGCAGCCCGACCCTGGATGCGCTGGAATGGATCGGCCTGGCCCGTGGCGCCGGTGGCGATGGCGACCCGATGCCGCTGCGCGCCGTGGACGTGCAGGTCGGCCAGCTGATGCTGATCGGCGGCGTGTTCGAGCAGACCCGCCTGCAGCTGCATCCTGGCCCGCAGGCGCTGGACGTGCGCCTTGATGGCCCCTCGCTGGCCGGCAAGTTGAATGTGCCCAACGCCGATGGCGGCACCATCAGCGGCCAGCTCGAGCGCGTGTACTGGCAATCGCTGCCGACCCTTCCCGGAGCCACGGCGGCACCGGCGCGGGTGCAGGCCGGTGCCGACGACATGGACCCGGCCAAGCTGCCGCCGTTCGCATTGGACATCGCCGACCTGAAGTTCGGCAAGGTCGTGCTGGGCCAGGCCGTGCTGCGTACGCGGCCGATCGCCAATGGCCTGAGCGTGGAACAACTGCAGTTCCGCGCCCCCAGCCAGGAGATCGACATCCGTGGCCGTTGGCTTGGCAAGGGTGGCGGTTCGCGAACCGCGCTTGATGCGCAGGTGCGCAGTGAAGACCTGGGCGGGTTGCTGCAGAACCTCGACTACGGCGGCCAGCTGCGCGGCGGCTCCGGCCACGCCCAGCTGCAGGCCTCATGGCCCGGCGGTCCGTCGGACTTCCAGCTTGGCAACCTGCAGGGCCAGCTCGATGTGAATGCCCGCAATGGCCAGCTGCTGGAGCTGGAGCCGGGTGCCGGCCGCGTGCTGGGCCTGCTCAGCGTCGCCCAGCTGCCGCGGCGGCTGATGTTCGACTTCCGCGACTTCTTCTCCAAGGGCTTTGCGTTCAACCAGGTCGAGGGCAGCGTGCAGTTCGGCGAGGGCATGGCCCGTACCGACAAGGTGTTGATCGAAGGGCCGGCAGCGAACATCACCATCCGTGGCCAGGCCGACCTGCGGAAACAGCAGTTCGACCAGACCATCGACGTCAACCCGCGCGCCGGCAACCTGCTGACCGTGGTCGGCGCGGTGGCCGGCGGCCCGGTGGGCGCAGCGCTGGGAGCAGCCACCAATGCGGTATTGTCCAAGCCATTGGGCGAGATCGGTGCCCGCACCTACAAGGTGACCGGCCCCTGGAAGGAGCCCAAGGTGGAGGTGATCGAGCGCAGCCGCGAACGTGCGCCAGTACCCGCACCGCCGCCGCGCCTGCCGCCGTTGCCGGCCGTGCCGCCGACCGTCACCGAACCACCGCCACCGCGCTGAGCGCGGCCCCCGTTTCCCCAGGGCGGCCTTGCCTGACCGCCTTCACACCCCCAGATCGAGACCATGACTGACAACGCCCTGACGCTTGCCCAAGATCGCCTGTTGCGCCCCGGTGGCCTGGATACCGCTGGCCTGGAGCGCACCTTCGGCCAACTGCTCGGCCCCGGTGTCGACTTCGGCGACCTGTACTTCCAGCATGCCCGGCGCGAAAGCTGGAGCGTGGAAGATGGCATCGTCAAGGACGGCGCCCATTCCATCGAGCAGGGCGTGGGCGTGCGCGCGATTGCCGGCGAGAAGACCGGCTTTGCCTATTCCGATGACATCCATGCCGGTGCATTGCTGACCGCAGCGCAGTCGGCACGTGCGATCTCGCGCGAAGGCGGCGCACAGACCGGACGCTCGCTGCTGCGCGGCGATGCGCGCGTGCTGTATCCGGCGCTGGACCCGATCGACGGCATCGGCAACGAAGCCAAGGTCGAGGTGCTCAAGCGCCTGGACGGCTACCTGCGCGCGGCCGACCCGCGCGTGAAGCAGGTGATGGTCAGCCTGTCCGGTGGCGTCGATACCGTGCTGGTTGCCCGCACCGATGGTGTGCTGGGCGCCGACGTGCGCCCGCTGGTGCGGTTGAACGTGCAGGTGATCGTCGAGCAGAACGGCCGCCGTGAGTCGGGTTATGCCGGCGGCGGCGGTCGCTATGGCTATGAAGCGCTGTTTGCCGATGGCCGCCCGGAAGCCTTTGCGCGCGAGGCGCTGCGGCAGGCCCTGGTGAACCTGGAAGCGGTGCCGGCGCCGGCCGGGGTGATGCCGGTGGTGCTGGGCCCGGGCTGGCCGGGCGTACTGCTGCACGAGGCSGTCGGCCAYGGCCTGGAAGGTGACTTCAACCGCAAGGGCACCAGTGTCTACGCCGGCAGGATCGGCGAGCGCGTGGCTGCCCCGGGCGTGACCATCGTCGACGACGGCACCCTGGACGGACGCCGTGGTTCACTCAACATCGACGACGAAGGCCACCCGACCCAGTGCACCACGCTGATCGAGGACGGCATCCTGGTCGGCTACATGCAGGACAGCCTCAACGCGCGGCTGATGGGCGTGGCGCCGACCGGCAACGGCCGTCGCGAATCGTTCGCGCACATGACCATGCCGCGCATGACCAACACCTACATGCGCGCCGGCCAGCATGACCCGCAGGAAATGATCCGTTCGGTGAAGAAGGGCCTGTACGCGGTCAATTTCGGCGGCGGCCAGGTCGACATCACCAGCGGCAAGTACGTGTTCTCGGCCACCGAGGCCTACCTGATCGAGGACGGCCGGATCACCGCGCCAGTGAAGGGCGCGACCCTGATCGGCAATGGCCCGGAAACCATGCAGAAGGTGCGCATGGTCGGCAACGACCTGGCCCTGGATGAGGGCGTGGGCATCTGTGGCAAGGACGGGCAGAGTGTGCCGGTCGGTGTCGGCCAGCCGTCGCTGCTGATCGAGGGCATCACCGTCGGCGGTACCCAGGCCTGAGCACGGCGATGGCCACAGCCACCGCCATGCCCGACGGGGACTCAGTCCTCGTCGGCGTCGTCGACCGGTTCGTCTGCCTCGACGTCCTCACCGGACGCCTTCAGGCCGAGCGCGGCCGGCAGCATCAGCGCGCGCAGCACCTGGAAGATCTCGCGGTAGGCGCGCGGCGGCTTGTTCTTGGCCTTTTCGGCCTGGGCGTTGCGCACCAGCGTGCGCAGCTGCTGGCGGTCGGCCTGCGGATGGTCATCCAGCAGCGCGGCCAGCGCCTTGTCGCCTTCATTCATGAGGCGTTCGCGCCAGTCTTCGACACGGTGCATCATCGCCACTTCGCGGCGCCCGGTTTCGCTGTTGGCATCCAGCGCATCGCGGATCGCGTCCAGCGCGGCATCGTCCTCGCGGCGCATGTGCTTGGCCAGGAACGCCAGCTGCCGCTTGTGCGCGATATGGGCGGTGATGCGCTTGCACTCGGCAATGTGTGGCAGCAGGTCCTCCGGGATCGGCAGGCGCGCCAGCTGGGCCGGGGTCAGCGACACCAGCTTCTCGCCCAGGGCCAGGACGTCGAGCGCATCGCGCCGGTTCTGGCTGCGGCTCTTGTCGTGGAATTCACCGGTTTCTTCGTCGCGTCCGCGCATCGTCCATACCTGATTTCAAAAAAAGTCGCCCGGCGTGATGCCGGGCCCAACCCGCACAGGATAAAGCATTGAACGTGATCGCCCCTGAAGTCGCCGTCGGCGACGACAGCCCGGCCCGGCTGGAACGGCTGGCCGACATCTCCCAGCAGCTGCTGCAGCGTGCCCGCGCGCTGGGTGCCAGCCAGGCCGAGGTCAGCTGCAGCGAAGACCGTGGGTTGGAGGTCAATGTCCGTCTCGGCGAGGTCGAGACCGTGCAGTCCACCCGTGACCGCGGCATTGCCGTGACCGTCTACTTCGGCCAGCGCAAGGGCAGTGCCAGCACCGCCGACCTGCATGAGGCCAGCCTGCTGGCCACCGTCGAGCAGGCCTGCGCGATCGCCCGCCATACCGAGGACGATCCGGCCGCCGGCCTGGCGGAGGCCGAGCTGATGGCCCGCGACTTCCCCGAACTGGATGGCTGGCACCCCTGGGAGCTGCAGGCCGACGAGGCGGTGGACCTGGCGCTGGCCTGCGAGGCGGCGGGCCGCCAAGCCGATGCGCAGATCCGCAATTCCGATGGCGCCTCGGTATCGAGCATGCAGAGCGTGTCGGTCTACGCCAATTCGCATGGGTTCATCGGCCGCGAGCGCGGAACCCATCATTCGATCGGCTGTGCGCTGATCGCCGGCACCGGCGATGGCATGCAGCGCGACGGCTGGTACACCGGCGCACTGGCCCGCGAGGATCTGGAAGATCCGGCCAGCGTCGGTCGCCGCGCCGCAGAGCGCACGATCGCCCGCCTGCAGCCGCGTTCGCTGCCGACCGGCAGCATGCCGGTGCTGTACGCGCCGGAAGTGGCGCGCAGCCTGGTGGGTCACCTGCTGTCGGCAGTCTCCGGCGGCGCGCTGTACCGCCAGGCGAGCTTCCTGCTGGACAGCGTCGACCAGCAGCTGTTCCCCGACTGGATGCAGATCGAGGAGCTGCCGCACCTGCGCCGTGGCTTGCGCTCGGCCGCCTTCGACGGCGACGGCGTGGCCACCCGTGCCTCGGCCCTGGTGCGTGACGGCGTGCTGCAGCGTTACGTGCTGGGCAGCTATTCGGCGCGCAAGCTGGGCCTGCAGACCACCGCCAATGCCGGCGGCGTGCACAACCTGCAGCTGGCGGCCAATGCCGGTTCGCTGCAGGACATCGCCGCGCAGATGGGCAACGGCCTGCTGGTGACCGAGCTGATGGGGCAGGGGGTGAACGGGGTGACCGGCGACTACTCGCGCGGCGCCGGCGGCTTCCGCGTGGAGAACKGCCAGATCCAGTATCCGGTGGATGGCATCACCATCGCCGGCAACCTGCGGGACATGTTCATGGCCATCGAGGCGGTCGGCAGCGATGTCGATCCGCGCTCGCATATCCGCACCGGCTCGATCCTGGTGGGACGGATGACGATCGCCGGCAATGATTGATGCCATTGATGGCGTAAGCTAGGCCCGCCTGACGCGACCGGCTTGCCGCCGGTCGGTCAAGACCACCCAATAAAAAAGGAGTTTTGTCGTGRGCGAATTCGAGAACGTCCCGGCGGCGAGCAGCGTACCCGCTGACCAGCGCACCATGGCCCTGGTGGCGCACCTGCTGGGCATCTTCACCGGTTTCATTGGTGCCCTGGTCATCTGGCTGATCAACAAGGATGACGCCAGCAAGGCCTTCGTCACCGACCAGGCCAAGGAAGCGCTGAACTTCCAGATCACCGTCGCCATCGCGATGTTCGTCTGCATCATCCTGACCTTCGTGGTCATCGGTGTGTTCCTGGCGCCGATCGTCGGCCTGCTCAGCCTGGTCTTCAGCATCATCGCTGCGGTGAAGGCGAACAATGGTGAAGCCTACCGTTACCCGTTCGCACTGCGCCTGATCAAGTAAGCGGCAACGATCAACGACGCAAAAAGAAACGCCCGGCAATGCCGGGCGTTTCCGTGTATGGCGCGTAGGGTAGCGCCGGGCCATGCCCGGCGAACGCGCAGCGCGGCAGATCCATGCCTGCAGTCAGTGATCGCGTTCCACGGCCAGCGTGGCCAGCGCGCGCAGCGCATCGGCTTCTTCGTGATAGCCCGCCAGTGCCTGCCGCATGCGCGCGGAAAGTTCGCGCAGCTGCGCCTTGGCACCGTCCATGCCCAGCAGGGCAGGGAAGGTGCTCTTGTCCTGGGCCTGGTCCTTGCCGGCGGTCTTGCCCAGCTGTTCGGAGCTGGCTTCGACATCGAGGATGTCATCGCGGACCTGGAAGGCCAGGCCGAGCGCATCGGCGAAACCGTCGAGCTGGGCCAGCACGGGTTCGGGTGCATCACCGCACAACGCGCCCATGCGCACCGCAGCACGGATCAGCGCACCGGTCTTCAGCGCATGCATGCGGGTGAGGGCTGCCAGCGACTGCTGCTGGCCGGTGGCATCGATGTCCAGCGCCTGGCCGCCGCACATGCCGGCCGCGCCGGAGGCATGGGCCAAGGTCTGCAGGCACGCCACGCGCAATGCCGCCGGCAGCGGTGCATCGGCCAGCAGGCCGAACGCACGGGTCTGCAGGGCGTCGCCGGCGAGGATCGCGGTGGCTTCGTCGAAGGCGATGTGGGTGGTGGGCTTGCCACGGCGCAGGGCATCGTCGTCCATCGCCGGCAGGTCGTCGTGCACCAGCGAGTAGGCGTGGATCAGTTCCACCGCCATCGCCGCGGCATCAAGCCTGTCCAGGGGCGCGCCGAACACCTGGCCGGCGGCATAGACCAGCAAGGGGCGCATGCGCTTGCCGCCACCGAGCACGGAATGGCGCATCGCCTGGTGCAGGCGTTGCGGGGCTTCGGCCGGTGAGGGCAGAGCGGCGTCGAGCTGGCTTTCGATACGGTCGCGCCAGCGCGCGAACAACGCCTCAGCCGTCATGGCTGGGCGGATCGAAGGGTTCGGCGGTTTCGGGCTGGGCCGGATCGCTGAGCAGGCGCACGCGCAGTTCGGCCTGCTCCAGCGCCTGCTGGCACTGGCGGTACAGACCAACACCACGTTCGTAAGCACTGAGCGAGGCTTCCAGGCTCAGCTCGCCGGTTTCCATCTGCTCCACCAGCTGTTCCAGCGATTCAAGCGACTGCTCGAACTGGGCGACCGGGGAGGCGTTTTCGGGGGACTTCTTGGCCATGCGACAAGTGTGGACGGCGCGCGCGCAAGGGTCAATTCACCAGCCGCCCGGATGCCACTGCAACTGCGCATTGCGTGCCTGCAGCCAGGCCTGCAGCGGTGCGGCAATGACTACATCGGCGGCCGCCAGCAGCTGCCCCTGGTCGAACAGCAGGGGCAGCTGTGCGCGTCGCCAGGGCGCCAGGTGCTCGCGCTGCAGGCAATCCTTCAACGCGGATGAATGCGTACGGCCGGCCAGCACGATGCGCTCGCCGCCCTGGCGGGCACGCAGGTCCAGCGGTTGTTCGAAGCGGTCCGTGCCGAGCAGGCGCAGCTGGCCGCCGTCGGGCAGCTGCAGCGGCGCGCGGCCGTCCCATGCCGCGTGCCAGTCCTTCGGCAGGACCGGCAGCGCTGCYGGCAGCAGGTAGGCGTGCTGGCGCCACTGGCGGATGGCGTGCTGCTGCCAACGCACCTGCGACTGCCGATCGGCGCCTGCGGCCATCAATTCGTTCTGTACTTGCCGCAGCACATGCGCCGGCAACGGGGCTGCGCCATGGCGGCGCACCCACGCACGCAGCACGCGCGCAGCACGCTCCGGTGCAACCTGGCGCAGCAGCTCCAGCGACAGCACCCGGGGTGCCACTTCCAGGTGAGCGAGCAGTTCGGCGTCTTCTTCATCGAGCAATGCACGGGTCTGCGCGCAATGCGCGGCGCTGCCGGCCAATGCGGCAGTGGCATGCGGCCAGCGCTGGCGCAGCAGTGGCAGTACCCGCAGGCGCAGGAAATTGCGGTCGGCGTGGTCTTCGCCATTGCTGGGATCTTCGATCCACTGCAGGCCGTGTGTCGTCGCGTAAGCCTGCAGCGCGCTGCGCGGCACATCGAGCAGTGGCCGCCACAGCCGATGGCCATCGAGGCGGCTGTCAGCGGTCATCGCCGCCAGCCCATCGATGCCCGAACCGCGCAACGCACGCAGCAGGAAGGTCTCGGCCTGGTCGTCCTGGTGCTGGGCCAGCGCCAGGGTTTCCCCGGCCTGCAGCTCGGCGCTGAATGCAGCGCGACGTGCCAGCCGGGCGGCCCCTTCGATGCCATGGCCGTCATCACGGCTGACCTGCACGTGGTGCACGGCCAGTTCGATGCCCAGCACCGCGCATTGCTGCTGGCAGTGCTGCACCCAGTCATCGGCCGCCGGTTGCAGGCCATGGTGTACGTGCGTCGCACGCAGCGGCGTGCCGGCGGCCTGTGCCGATCGCCACAGCCAGTGCAGCAGCACGGTGGAATCCAGGCCGCCGCTGTAGCCGACCAGCAGCGGTGCATCAAGCGGAACGAGGGCGGGGAAGGCAGTCACGGCGGCAAGTATAGGGTGGGTGGGTGAGTCGGCAGGGCTGCGCCCTGCACCCGCCGAAGCGGTAGTGCCGGCCGCTGGCCGGCAACCTGAGCAGCAACAGCAACAGCAACAGCAACAGCCGAAGCAAAAGCCGGCATTCCGTGGGATGGCGGGGTGGGTCCGGTTGCGGGGGACGCTGCAAGTACGTCCATGTAAGCTCGGTCGCGCCTTGCTCGAGTGCGCAGTCCTGCGCACACGGCAAGTCCGGGGTTGGGCGTCCTGCCCAACCCGCCCGAGGCATGCCTCGGGCCCATGGCGCCGAGGCATGCCTCGGGCCCATGGCGC
>NZ_JBFTOJ010000068.1:0-21222 GCF_056397905.1 Stenotrophomonas sp. 05L414_2 | reverse complement strand
GCTGCACATCGCGCCTACTACAGTCGTCGCTCATCCTTCTGTGACGCATCGACGTGAACCTGCAGCCATCCTCTTCCCTGCTTCGCCCATCGCGCCCAGCGCCTGAAAACGGCCGTTTCGACCTGCTGGATGTCAACGCACTGCAGGATCCCGGCAGCGGCCGCATCGTCCATCTGTATTCACTGGTGGCGCGCTGCCTGTGCTGCGAGGTCGTATTCAAGGCGCAGGAGGGCGATGGGCTTGTCAGCACGTCTGCCGCGCGTGTACTGCGCTGCCCGACCGGCTGCGGTGAGCAGGCCTTCAGGGGCAGCGCGCTGCGCCAGTGGCGGCCCGCAGCGCAAGGCCCTCAGGCATTGCCCGGCTAAAGCACGGCCGGATTGGCCTGCCACACCGCGTAGTTGAGCGCGCTGGCGAACGTCACCCATGCCAGGTAAGGCAGCAGCAGCCATGCCGCCGCCGGACGCACGCGATGGAAGGCCACGATCGTGGCCACGATCAGCGCCAGCAACAGTGCGATGTCAGCGAACGCCAACGCCCCCTGTTTCCAGCCGAAGAACAGCCAGCTCCACAGCACGTTGAGGGCCAGCTGCAGCAGATAGAGTGCCAGCGCAGGCGCGGCCGCGCGCCATCCGCCCTGGCGCCACACCAGCCACGCCGCCAACGCCATCAATGCGTACAGCACCGTCCACACCGGACCGAACATGCTGGCCGGCGGTGCCCATGCCGGCAACGTCAGGCTTGCGTAGAAATCCGCTGCCGAGATCGAGGCACGCGCGCCCAGTGCGGCGGCCAGAAAAGTGACGATGGCCCAGCCCAGAAGGCCAACTGCTTGCCTGCGGACATTCACGGTGTCTTTCCTCCTGCACTATCGCGAACTGCGGTAGTGGGTTGTACGTAAAGGCGTCGCGACTGGATGCAGCCTTCGGGTCAGTCCGCCGTGCCACCGTCGCTGGCCGCTGCAGCACCGGGCAGCAACGCGGGCCGACCGTCGAACCATTCCCGCGCACCGGCCAGATGCCATTGGCGGCGCTGCCCATCCAGCTCGATGCCGGCACCCAGCAGGCCCCAGCGAAGGTAGAGGTCGCCACGCTTGCGCTGGTCCAGCAGATCCAGCCGCGCACGCAGCGAAAGGCGCTCGTTCTCCGCCTGCAGTCCATCCAGTACCAGATGCCCGGCGCGCCAGCGCAGGCGGGTATGCGCATCCACCTGGCCGGAGTCGAGCAGCGACAATGCCCAGCGCGGGTAATCGCTGCGCTCGGCAAACAGCGCCAGCAGCGGGCCCGCGTCGCGCATGGCAAGATCCGCGCGTGCGTCCACCTGGAACGGTGACTGCGCATCGATGTCACCGCGGGCGATGGTGACCCGGCCCCACCACGGCTGTGAACGCTGCTGCTCACCCACCTGCACGTTGCGCAGCTCGATCACGCTACCGCCCAGATCGAAGCGGCGCTGGCTGAAATCACCACGCCGCAGCCTGCCATCAAGGCGGGCGTCGCCCTGCAGGCCAAGCCCGGCCACCTGCAGGCGTGCGCGTTGGCTGCGCAGGCGGACACTGCCATTGCCAACCCGGCCCTGGGTATCGAGTTCAACGTCTCCGCTCACCTGGCCAGCGCCTCCCAGCAGCCGCACCTGGCCGTTGCCCAGGTAGCGGTTGTAGGCGGTGAGGTCTGGAATGCTCGCGTCATCGAAGCGCAGCTGGGCGCGCACGCCCTTGCGCAGCTCGCGCAGGCGACCGTCACCGGTGAGTGTCAGTGCCAGGTCGCGCCCATCGAACAGCGTGGCACCCTTGGCGCCGCCTGCACGCGCATTGAACGTGGGAAGCTTCACTGCCAGTACGGCGTGCGTCGGCGTCCCGGCCTGCAGTTGGCCATGGGCGCTGGCCGTTCCCTGCATGTGCACGCCGGCCACTTCGGCCACCGCCCGCGCCGCAGGTATATCGACGCTGCTGCCAGCGGCCAGCTCGCCGTTCTGCAGGCGCAGGTCGGCGCGCAGCACGCCACCGCCCTGCAGCTGGAACCAGGGTTTCTGCACGAACAGTGCGGGAATCCAGTTGAGCGAGGTGAAGGTCCATTCGCCCTTGACTGTTCCGGAGGTGCGGCCCAGCATCTCGCTGGGTTCGGCGAATGGAATGTGCCGCCCGGTGATGGTCAGATCCGCGTCCAGCGCAGCGCCTGTGCCCTCGCGCTGCGGCAACCGCGCCTGCAGGCGGATATCGCGGGCGGCGTCCAGCTGCACTGCCAGCGTTCCGCGGTCGGGGGCGCCAGCTCCCATCTGCAGGGGAACGCGCCAGACCGCATGGCTGCCGGGCTGAAGCGCGCCCTGGTCCAGGGTGATCGCGGCCTGCAGCTGCCCCGGCACGGCGGCGCTGGCAATGGAAGGACGTTGCGTGTCCGTATCCAGGCGCAGGCCCTGGCTGCGCGCCTGCACCTCCAGCACGGCATGCAGCAGCCCTAGCTTTGCCAGCCCGGGTGCCTGGTCGCGGTAATGCCGTGGGTAGGAGAACTGCGTCTTCAGCTGCATGTCGCCGAGCAGCTGGGTGCCGTCAAGGCTGACGTCGGCATCAGCGAACGCCACCTCCGAGTCCAGCAGTTCCGAGGGACCACCACGCAGCTGCTTCACGAAACCGACCGTGCCGCTGCCCTGGCCAACGATCAACAGCTTGCCCACGCGGACGCTGCGGATGGTTTCGCTATGAATGGCATCGAACCGCAACGTCCAGCCGCGATCGCCGCGCGGTGGTGAGGGAATGGCCTCCTCCACGCGCGCGATCTCGGCGGCCACCCCGGTCGCGTGCAGCGACGGCACGCGCACCTCGCGCTGGAACAGCGGCAGCAATGCCAAGCGTGCACTGGCGCGGTCCGCGCGCAGCACATACACCGTGTGATTGACGTGGCCGCGCATCTGCACATTCCAGGCGATGACATGCCCCGGCAGCAGCGTGATCGCCGGGCCGGTGGACATCACGAACTTGTGCGGTTTGCGATTGGTGACCTGATCGAACAGCGGCGTATTGAGGAAAACATTGCCTGCCAACAGGTACAGCAGATACAGGCCCAGCAGGTACGGCAGCAGCTTGCGGCCGTGACGGCGCCATCGCTGCGGGCGGGCGAGGGAGTGGGGCATGGACCCTCGGCGTGGAATGGGATGGTCATCACTATCGTAGATGCGGCTGCGGCGCGATGTGAACGTGCTGCGCACACCGCGTCCTATAATCAGCGCGTCACTGTTCAAGGAGGTCACGGCATGAATGCCCAGACCAGCAAGGAAGGCGCAACCCAGGATGCGCCGCGCGATGCCGCCTCGGCGTCGTTCGATCCGACCTACACCTCGGCCAACAGCGAGGTGCGGGCCGCCGCCGGTGGTTACTCGGTCACGTTGAACGAGGGCGACGGCGCGTTGAAAGTGGGTACCGAGCACAAGCGCGCAGCGTCCAGTCTCGCATCGCAGTTCCAGGGGACGTCGCTGAACATGGCCGGCAGCCCGACGCCCGATGGCGGCAGGGACTACCTGCTCACGATGGAGTCGGTGGTCGGGGCAAGCGCGAAAGGTGCCGGCTTCCAGGACACCAGCAGCACCGGCGTACGCGGGCGCTACAGGGTCAGCCTGCCCAGCGAGGCGGTGGACGTCGATCCCACCCGCATCAACCCGTTTGATCCGCAGACCATTCCGAAGGGGGGCAGCGTCACCCTGGATGGCCAGCAGTTCACCGGCACCGCACTGGAAGGCAGCTTCCGCCACATCGCCATGCAGAGCCAGACGACCGAGGCGAGCGGTGCCAGCTACCGCGTGGATCGCCTGGATGATGGCCGGGTGCGCGTCACCACCGGGCCGAACGAGGCGGTGGAAGCCTTCAACGGCATGGGATTCAGTGCCGGCAGGTTCAGCGCGATTGCCGGTCGGCAGGACGCGCTCGGTCACGCTGCCGTCCGCACTGCCACGTTCGACCTGGATCAAGCCGAAGGCCGCCAGGCCTATGAACAGTTCATCGACAACGGCACGCTGAGCGGCCAGACCCCGGGCGTGCAGGATCTGGCGACGGTCGAGCGGCTGGGCATGAGTTCGCAGGCGCGGCTGAAGGTCGGCTATGGCGACACGTTCGGCCTGGACCTGGCGGGTGCACGCAACAGCGGTGATGTGGTGCAGGTCAGTCGCGAGGACGGCAGCCGCACCGAACTGCGCAGCGTGCAGTACAACGGCAACCTGCCGGCAACCCGGGTCAGCGCCTACGGCGCCGACGGCCAGGAAGACAGGGCGCAGCGCCGCTATGAATTCACCTTCGACCTGCGCGGCCATGCGCAGGGTGAGCAGATTGCCGGAATGGTCAACGCGGCACTGTCCGGCGACCCCAGCGGTGATCGCGGACCGGTGAAGGCCGGTGAGCTCACTACCCTGAGCTTCAGCGAGGCCCAGATGCGCACGCTGATGGAGCGTACCCAGTCGATGGTAGGGGACAACCCGATGCTGGGGCCATCGTGGCAGGTGCTTGCAGAGGACGGCAACGGCAGCCCGCAGCAGGATGTGGACGCCTTTGCACTGGGGCTGGCGCGCAACCAGGGGCAATCCACCTATGGCATGGCCGAACGCCTGTTCCATATCGCCGCGGCGGGCGGCAAGGATCTGCAGAAGATCGACGCTGCCGTGCAGGGCGAGCACCTGCAGTCGCTCGCGCCGCCCTCACCGCTGCTGCCCCGGCAGGACCCACGGCACACCGCCAGCCCGGACCACGGCATGTGGCTGCAGAGCCAAGGCGCGGTGAGCAGCCTCGACCAGGCAATGGGGCGCCAGCCTGATGAGATGAGCGAACGGCTGGGCATGGCCCTGCTGGTCGCGGCCAAGGCCAAGGGCATGCAGCGGATCGACGAGGCCGTGCTCAGTGACGACGGCAGGTACGCGTTCGCGGTGCAGGGCCAGCCGCACGCCGCAGATCGTCAGATCGCCCGCACCGATACTGCTCAGGCAGTGGCTACGCCGGTCAGCGAGCACGTGCGCGAGCTGCAGCAGGGCCAGTCGCTGGCGGCAAGCTCTGAGCAGGCGAGCCAGCAGCAGGAGCGGGAGCAGTTGTCCCAGGAACACGCTGCACGGGCCATGGCGCGTTGAGTCGGGCGCGCCAGCCCAGCGGCTGGCGCATCGGGTCAGGCAGGCCTATCAGGCTCGCCAAAGCGCCCGGGCCTCATCGGCAAGCAGCGCAGGCTGTTCCTCAGGCCAGAACAGGCGTCCGCCTTCCACCCAGCGGATGCCGCGCGATGCCGGCAGCGTCTGGTGCAGCCACTCGGCCCAGCGCCCCGGAAAGAGGGGATCGGCTGTTCCCCACACCATGCGCGTGGGAATCGTACTGCGTTGCAGCGAGGCTTCGATGGCCACCAGCGGATTGGGGTCGAACGCCGCGAGGTGGCCATTGAGCTGCTTCTGGCGCAGGGGCGAGGACACCAGCGGGCGGAAACTGTATTCGATGGCCTCATCGCTGAAATGTGCCGGATCCACATAAGCCGAGCCACCGATACCGGCCGCTGATCGCGCGTAGCCGCGATCCTGCAGGTGGCGCACAATCTTCTGGTGATAGGTGCCTGCGCGTGCGGCGGCCAGTGAGTTCTTCATCTGCACCGGCGGGCTGTTCTGGTGCACGTCGCAGTTGGTCAGCAGCATCGTGCGCACGCGGCTCGGGTGCTGCACAGCGAACAACTGGGCCACGGTGCCGCCACTGTCATTGGCAACCAGGTCGACCATCGCAACGGATAGCGCATCAAGCAACGCAACGAGCATGGCGCTCTGTGCCTGCGGAGACAGGTCCTGCGTGGCCGCCACCGCGCTGTGGCCCAGGCCCATGAAATCCGGTGCAATGCAGCGGCGGGACGAGGAAAGCTGCGCGATCGCATGCCGCCACTGGAAGCCGCTCAACGGGAACCCGTGCAGGAACAGTGCGGCCGGACCTTTCCCTTGTTGCACGCAGGCGATGCGCCCGAACGGTGTGCGGACCCAGCGCCGGCGGGCGGCGAATGCTGCCGCATCCATGGGCTCGCGCAGGCCCGCGCTGGCGCCGCGCACGCTGGGCGGCCATCCCATGGCCAGCAACAGTCCAGCACCGATCAGCAGTGACCTGCGCGACGATGAAGGCGCATCGTTGGATGGACCGCTCATGACGTCACCGCCGTTCGACCGACGACCGCATGCTTGAACAACCGCACGGGCTTGCCCGCTGCGCGCTCGATCACGCCCTTGGCTTCCAGATCCAGCTGCACGGCCTTCAGCCACCATCCTGCGGTTGCGCCTGCGGGGAACAGATCTGCAGGCAGCGCCGGCAGCAATGACTGCTTGGCAATGGCAACGGAAACCCCGGGCGGCGTCTGCGGCAGCACGCCGAGCAGGGCGCTGCGCATGGCGCTGTACTTGCCCCGGTCGACCCACTGGGTCCTGCCGGGCGAGGTGATGCTCTCGATCTCGATCTTGTCTGGCTCAGGCATGGACCTCTCCTTCAATGCGGATATCCGGGCTGCGCAGGCCCATCGCAATCCAGGCCTTCATCAACCGGGCATAGAAGCGCAGCGAGTGTTGCTTGAGGTTGGGTACATCGGCGGGCAGCACGGAGGGATCGGGCAGATCGCCCACCATGGTGCGCATCTGCAGCGGCGGCCGGGCATCCTCCGGCCACAGGCCGCCATACAGGCTCAGCCAGTGGCCGCCGGTCAGTTCAAGAAACAGGGGCGTGCTGCAGCAGGTGGCCAGCACGCGACGGGTGCCGGCATCGGCTGAGAGGCGGAACGCGGCCAGGCGCTCCACTCCTGCCAGGAACTCCACCCGGTCCTTGCGATACATGACGAACCGGGTAGTTCCATGCGGTCCGAGCAGCCGCTGGGCGCCGGGCAGGCGCTGCAGGCGCAGGCCTGCGGCGCGGCAGCTGTTGCAGCAGCAGTCGACGCAGGCGATGGGTGTGCCGGTCAGGTTCAACGTCACTTCGCCACAGCGGCAGGCAACCTGTTGTGCGGAAGGCATGTGGATGCTCTCTTCGGGGGCTCTTTTTCTATCGACGAACCGGGGGCCCCGGAATCGACAGGGACGGTGGCAGTCGATAGCTCACCCGGTACAGGTCCAGGCTGGCGCCATCGCCGCGACGCGCTGAATAGGTGAGCGTGCCAGGGCGGGACCAGTCGAGCATGGCCCCATAGCTGTCGCTCGCACCGTCGTTGACGGGTGCGGGCAGTCGTATGCCGGGCACGTAGCGGTCACCGAACGCGCGTGCCGCGAACTGCTCGACCCGCGAACTGCCGAAGTCCTGTGCACGTGCGAAAACGATGGTCCGGCCATCGCCCAGGAAGGTGGCGTCGAACTCCTGCGCGGCCGTGTTGACCGCGCCTGCCACCGGCCGCGCAGGTTGCAGTTGGCCATCGTCCACCCGCGCGACATACAGATCGTGGCCACCGGCGCCACCTGCTCGGTCGCTGGAGAACAGCAGGGTGCCACCGTCGGGTGCGAGCATCGGCGCAAACTCGTTGGCGGGACTGTTGACGGCAGACCCGAGATGCTCAACGGCACCGAACTGCAGGCCCTGCACGGGCACCCTGTACAGGTCATCGCCGCCCAGGCCACCGGGGCGATCGGAGCAGAACAGCACGAAGCGGCCATCGGCGGTAAACGCAGGGTCGAAATCGCGGCCGGGTGTGTTGAACGGAACCGGGCGCGCGGCACTCCACTGGCCGTGCTGCAGATGCGAAACCCAGATGTCATGGCCACCTTCGCCGCCAGGCCGGTCACGGCTGAACCAGAGCGCTGTGCGTCCGTCGGGGCTCAGCGTCAGGCGGATTTCGCTGTATCGGGTCGACGCGATGCCTGGTGCGAAACGCTCTGCGTGAGGGTCGAGTGCCAACGCCTCTTGGCTGGCATCACCCCCCAGCAGTCCAGCGACCGCGACCGCAAGCGCGACCAGTGAGGCAAGCGCGTTCATGCCTGCCGCTCGAAATCGCTGATCCAGTTGGTCTCCCAGGTCGCTCCGCCGTCTGCGGATGCCGCCTGTTCCCAGCGTGCGGAACGCGAGGTGATCCGCGACCAGATCACCCGCGTTCTGATCGGTTGTCCCCGCAGCTGGTCGTCTCCCATGAACGTGCCGACGCCATCGACAAAACCGCCGCGGACCGGTGCGCCGATCCGCGTGGGATCGCGGCCATCCAACCACCAGCTCAACCACTGGCCACTGCTGGCATCCCATGCGCGGATGCCCATGCCGCATACGGTCGCAGCGGGGAAGTTCATGACATTGTCGCCAACGTTGCCGAAGCCGCCAAGCACCGGCCAGTTGTGCAGCGTGCCATCAAAGTGGTCCCAGCGGTTGCTGCCAGACAGGCGTTCGCGCAGTCGCTGATGCTGCACGGCCCAACGGCCAACCAGGAAGTCGAAGTCGCGGGGCGCATCCGACTGCAGCGGCAGCGGCGAGGGTATCGCTGCCGTGCGGGTGAACCAGTTGCGCCAGTTCACTTCCCAGTGCAAGCCGTTGTCCGCGGAGAATGCCTGCTCCCACCACGGCTGCGCAGCGTGGATGTCGTGCCAGCGGAACCAGACCTGGATGGGCTGGCCCTTGAAGGAATCCGCACCACGGAAGCTGCCGCCTGTACCGCTGAAGCCGCCACGCACCGGCGCTTCGAAGCGGCTGGGAGCGCGGCCATCCAGCCACCAGATTGCCCAGGTGGCGGAGGCCGGATCGAAGGCACGTACACCCAGGCCGCGGTAGGCGCCGCCGGGCAGCTGCATCAGGTTGTCATCGATCGTGCCCAGCCCGCCCAGGGTCAGCCAGACCGCACTGGTGCCGGTGAAGTCCACCCAGCGCGTGTCGGCCACCAGGCGTTCCTGCAGCCGGCGGTGACGCACGTTCCAGTTGCCCTGCAGCCAACGCCAGTCATTGGCATGGTCTCTGCCGGCATGGGCAGGGGTGGCGCCCAGCGGCAGGCACAGCCCGAAGGCGCCGGCACCGTACAACGCGGCAAGGCCGCCCAGAAATCCACGTCGCTGCATGTCTGATCCCCGTTGTCCGAGGCCTCATCTTCGACGTCGTATGGGGGATTGACCACGCGGATATCGAGGCTCAGGCTAAGCCACACTTATGGTCGCCCACCGCCACCTGCCGTCGCTCGTTGCCATCCGTGCCTTCGAGGCCGCGGCGCGGCTGGGCAGCTTTGCGCGGGCCGCGGAAGAACTGGACACCACGGCGGCATCGGTCAGCTATCACGTCCGGCGCCTGGAAGAGCAGACCGGTGCACGACTGTTCCTGCGCCACGCCCAGCACGTCGAACTGACCGAGGCCGGTGCCAGCGTCGCAAAGGAGGCTACCCGCGCCTTCGATGCCCTGCGTCGCAGTTTCATGCGCGCCGCCGACATGGATGCCACCCGCCTGCGCCTGACCGCACTGCCTACGTTGGGCACCAGTTGGCTGACGCCGCGGCTGGGTGGCTTCCGCGCCCGGCATCCGCAACAGGTGCTGGAGCTTGATCTGTCGGCGGAGCCGCAGGACCTGGCAGGCGGGCGCTTCGATGCGGCCATCCGCAACGGTCACGGCGACTGGCCGGGGCTGCACGCCGTGGAGCTGTTCCCCAGCGTGTTCACGCCACTGTGCGCGCCGGCGCTGCTTGAAGCCGCCACCGGCCTGGGCGGCGCGCGGCTGCCGGATGTGCCATTGCTGGGGCGTCCGGACTGGTGGGCGCTATGGTTCCAGGCATTCGCGCAGACACCGGCACCCGGGGCGGAGCGCTTCGCCACCAACTTCGCTGCCGAGCATCTGGACGTAGCCGCAGCGATCGCTGGCCAAGGCATCGCCATCGGCTCGCCGATCCTGTTCAAGGCCGAGCTGGATGCGGGGCGCCTGGTACAAGCTCACGAAGGCGTGGCCAGCGATGGCCGCAGCTTCTGGTTTGCCAGCCCGGCAGGACGCAGCAGTGCCCCGAAAGTCGCGCACTTCCGTGAGTGGCTGTGCACCGAGGCAGCGGCGGCCCGGCATGCTGCACGATCCCTGCTGCGCGGGGTGGCCACGCCATGACCCAGAGCCCGGAACTGCTGCGCCGCCTGCTGCGTGCAAAAGACCACATGGACCGGGCCAGCCATGAAGACTGGCCGGTGGCGCGGCTGGCCGGGATCAGTGCGGTTTCCGCGGCCCATTTCGCGCGCTCCTTCAAGGACGCCTTCGGGGTGCCGCCACACCGCTATCTGCTCAGCCGCCGCATCGAGCGCGCTGTCGCCCTGCTGCGCGATACCGAGCTGACGATCACCGAGATCGCACTGCAGACCGGCTGGACCAGCCTGGGCACCTTTGGCCGCATCTTTCGTGACATCACCGGCGACAGCCCCGGCGCCCTCCGCGACCGCGAGCGGACCGATGCCCCGGCGCAGGGCCCGGTGCCGGAGTGCCATGCGCGTGCCGCACGGCGCCCGGACCTGAAGATCGCAGTTTTGGAGAAGCGCCGCCGCACCGGCCTTGTTAGCGTAGATCCCACCTGAGGGAGGATCCTATGACTGGCATGGTGAATGTGGTCGGCCTGTATGTGCACGACCAGGATGCGGCACTCGATTTCTACGTCAACGCACTCGGCTTCCAGGTGCATACCGATGTCGGCAACGGTGACTATCGCTGGCTCACGGTGCATTCGGGCGGCGAGGGCGGTTTCCAGCTTGGCCTGTTCAAACCGGGGCCGCCGGTACACGATGCGGCCACTGCGCTGACCCTGCAGCAGATGGTGGCCAAGGGTGCGATGCCGCCGCTGGTGCTGGCGGTGGACGATTGCCGCGCCAGCTACGAACGGCTGCTGGCACGTGGGGTGGAATTCACCCAGGACCCGGTGGAGCGCTATGGTGCAGTGGATGCCGGATTCCGTGATCCGTCCGGCAATGGCTGGAAGATGATCGAGCGCCCTGCGAAGACTGCAGCGAGGACGCCGCAGTGAGGGCCGGCAGCTGGGCGCGTCCGGTGCACCGCTGGACGTCTATCGTCTTCACCCTGACAGTGATCGCCAACTTCGTGGCGCGCTGGATGGGGCAGGGCGAACCACCGGCCTGGCTGACCTACTCGCCGCTGCCGCCGTTGTTCCTGCAGCTGTTCACCGGGTTGTATCTGTTTGCGTTGCATCACCGCCGCAGGCCGGATGCCGCGCGCGCCGGCGTCGCACCCTGACGCGGGGCGCGCTGGCACATCAGGCGAAGGCGTGGGGGCTGTGGCCCGCCAGCAGAGCGGGAAGCAGCTGCATGGATTCGAAGATCACCTGGGCGCCAGCGGCGCGCAGTGCCTCGGGCGAACTGTGGAAAGGCCCACCCGGGCTGAAGCCGAAGACGGTGGCCCCGGCGGCGACGCCGGCGGTGGTGCCGGTCACCGTGTCCTCGATGACTGCACAGCGTGTGGGATCAACGCCCAGCGACGCGGCGGCGGCCAGATACACACCCGGGTGTGGCTTGGTCTGCGGCAGATCCTGGCCGCTGAACATGCGCCCTGCGAAGACCTCATGCAGGCCGATCCTGCGCAGTTGCAGTTCCATCTTCAGCAGGTCCGCGCCGGACGCGCACGCAATGCGCCCATCAGTGGCAGCGTGGATGGCGCGCACCGCTGCAGGCGCGCCAGGAATTGCAGTCAGATCGCGCTCCAGCGCGATATTGCGGCGTGCGCGGAACTCATCCAGCCACGCCGGCGTAAACGGCTTTCCCGTGCGCGCCTCGATCAGGTCGGCCTGGGCAGCCACGGATTTGCCGAGGAACACTTCACCGGCCTGACGGGCCGTCAGCGGCCAGCCGCGCTCGGTCAGCATCTCCGCGAGTACGCGGGAGGTCAGAGGTTCGGAATCGACCAGGACGCCGTCACAGTCGAACAGGACAGCGTCAAACGGGAAGCGTGACATGTTCCGTCCCCGCATCAGTTGTCGTGCACGCGGGCCGCTGCCGCGTTGGCGCGTTTCAGGCGCTCGTCCCGGGCCTGGCGGTCATAGGCATCCCTGGCCTGCATAGCTTCGCCTGCGGCACTGATCCATCCGCTGGTGCTGCATCCCGCGGCAAGGGTGGAGGCTGCGAGGGTGGCTGCGACAAGCAGTGATTTCATGGATGTTCCCTGGGGCGTGGACGACAAGCGTCGAACAGAAGAAAGGTGAATCAGGGTGACGACCTTATCCGTCCCGCACTTAATAGGCCTCGACCGGCGTTTTTGTATATGCATGACAGAAGGCGGTGGGGGAGGGACAGCGGCTTCATGCGCTCGCCACGCACCGAAGACAGCAACGTGACCGCCTCCGCTCTACGTTCTGCAGGCCCCCTCCGTTCGGCCTGACATGCTCGATACTGTTTCCATCCCTCCACTCGCCGACCGGGCGCGCCACGCGCTGCTGATGCAACCTGCGCTGCCACAGCCCGGCGGCGGCAACACGCTGCAGCGATGGCGCGCGCTGGCCCGGCTGGGCGCTGAGGACCTGTGCCTGGCCAAGGTTCTCGAAGCCCACTACGATGCCGCCGCCATCCTGCACGACCTGGGTGCACCGGCACCGGCCGACGGCACGCTATGGGCGGTGTGGGCAGCCGAAGGCCCTGCCTGCACCGTGCGCGCCGATGCGCTCAACCGCCTGCATGGCGACAAGCCGTGGTGTTCGGGCAGCATGTTCGTCGATGCCGCCCTGGTGACGGTTCGCTCGCCCGATGCAGCGCAGCTGTACAGCGTTGCCGCTGCGGATTGGCAGTCGCTGGATGCCGATCCGTGGCCAGCAGCAGGCATGGCCGGAATCCGTTCCACCACCGTCCGTTTCAACGCCGCACTGGCGCAGGCGGTGGGTGGGCGCGATGCCTATCTGCAGCGGCCCGGCTTCTGGCATGGCGGTGCAGGCATCGCGGCCGTCTGGTTCGGGGCTGCAACCGCAGTGGCCGAACGCATGCAACCTGCCTGCGCCGAGGGCCTGCGTGCGCGGCTGCTGGGCAAGGTGGACCTGGCATTGGCGCCGGCGGCGGCGCTGCTGCGCGAGTTGGCAGTGAAGATCGACCAGGCACCTGATCTGCCACATCGCGAAGACGTCGTCCGTGTCCGCAGCGTCGTGGAACGTGCCGCCAGCGAGGTGCTTGACCTTGCAGGCCGTGCATTGGGCCCGGCGCCCATGTGCATGGAGGCCACGCACGCGCAGCGATGGGCTGATCTGACCATCTTCCTGCGGCAGAGCCATGCAGACAAGGACTGGGCCTGGCTGGGCGCACAACGGGCGCTCCAGGAGGGACCGTGGAGCCTGTAGCCACCATCCACGGCACCGGGCCGGACGAGCACGCATGGCAGCAGTGYGACTGGCTGTGGAAGCAGCCCGGCATCGGCCTGGCGGACCTGTGCGGAGATGCCGCCCGGATTGTCGTGGTGGCGCCGCATCCCGACGACGAGATCCTCGGGTGTGGGGGGCTGCTGTGTGGTGCCGTCGAGCGTGGTGTGGCGGTGCAGGTCGTTGCCGTGACCGATGGCGAGGCCTGTTATCCGGACGAGCGCTGGTGGACGCCCCAACGTCTTCGCAACGCGCGCCGCGAAGAGCTGCGCGCGGCGTTGGCCGAGCTGGCGATCGGCGCCGATGCGATCTGCCATCTCGGCATCGACGATGGCGCCGTAAGCGCACACGAACAGGAACTGGAAGGCTGGTTGCAGCGCACTCTGCGCGACGACGATCTGGTGCTTGCGCCGTGGCGGTTCGATGGCCACCCCGATCACGAGGCCGCTGGCCGGGCCGCATGTCGTGCGGCTCACGCGGCAGGCTGCGCGCGCCTGGAATATCCCGTTTGGGGCTGGCATTGGCTGGAGCCTGCGCACGCACACATGGCGTGGCAGGCGCCGAAAGTGCTGGACATCTCCAACGYCATTGATCGCAAGGCACGGGCCATCGCCCGCTTCCGCACCCAGATCGGGACCGTCCCCCGCCTGCGCGCGGAGCCGATCCTGCCCGCCCACATCCTTGCCCGATTCTCCCGGAAAAACGAGGTATTCCTGGCATGAGTGCGCAACCTTATTTCGACCAGCTGCATGCCGCTGAAGATCCCTTCGGCTACCGCAGCCGGTGGTACGAAGAACGCAAACGCGCGTTGCTGCTCGCCAGCCTGCCGCGCGCCAGGTTCAACCGCGGCTGGGAGCTGGGCTGCTCCAACGGGGTGCTGACCGAGGCGCTGGCGCCTCGCTGTGAACGCCTTCTAGCCACCGATATCAGCCCCCGTGCCACCTTCCAGGCGCGCCGCAACCTGGCCCACCTGCCGCATGTCCAGGTGCACTGCGCCAGCCATCCGCAACAATGGCCCGCTGGGCGCTTCGACCTGATCGTCTGCGGTGAGATGGGCTATTACCTTGCACCGGAGGCACTGCCCGCGCTGCGCAGCGGCATCCACGCGGCGCTGAAGGAGGAGGGCCTGCTTGTTGCGTGCCACTGGCTGCCTGCCTTCCCCGGACGCTCCAGCGCCACGGCACTGGTTCACCAGCACCTTGGGCAGGGGCTGCAGGAAGCGTTCTGCTATCGCGATGCTGATTTCGTACTGCAGGGGTGGATGCGCCGGCCGCTGTCGCTGGCCCGGGAAGAGGCGCTGCGATGATCGGCGTGCTGGTGCCCGCGCATGACGAGGCCGCCACAATCGGCCGCTGCCTGCGCTCACTGCAGAAGGCGGCCCGGCACCCTGGCCTGAACGGATGCGAGGTATGCATCGTAGTGGCACTGGATGCCTGCAGTGATTCGACGGCGGCCATCTGCAGGGAGCTGCAGGTGGAAACCATCGACCTGCAGGCGCGTTGCGTCGGCGCTGCCCGCGCTGCTGCAGCTGCGCGGCTGCTGCAGCAGGGAGCGCGGTGGCTGGCAAGCACCGATGCCGACGGCACCGTGCCGCCGCAGTGGCTTGCGGCGCAGCTGGATGCCCGCAGTGATGCGTTCTGTGGCGTAGTGGACGTGGCCGCCAGCGGCCGCCGCAGCCGCCATCTGCGCAGGCTGTTCCGGCGCAGCGAGCGCTGGGGCGATGGCCATGGGCGGGTGCATGGCGCCAACCTGGGCGTTTCGGCGCAGGCCTACCGTGCTGTCGGCGGTTTCGCCGCGCTGGGCTGTGGCGAAGACGTGGACCTGGTACGTCGGCTGTCGGCGGCGGGCGCCAGCGTGCGCTGGGCCGGGGCCCCGGTCGTGACCACCAGCGCCCGCCTGCTGGGACGGGCGCGCGGCGGTTTCGCCGACTATCTTGCCGGGCTGACGCTGGAACAGCAGAGCGCCCCTGCCGTCTGTCAGCTGACCGGCACCGGCTGATCGCTGCCTGCGCGCGGCTCAGTCGCCGGTCTGCGAGTGCGGGGCCTGCACCGGTTTCGACTGCGGCGAGTCCTTCTGCCGCAGGAAGATGGTCAGTACCACCAGTGACAGCACGGCCAGGAACTCACTCTGCCAGTTCTGCATCGACTCGAACCAGAACGTGCTGCCCAGCACATGCTCAAGGAAGCCCGGTGCCGGCAGACCCTGCAATTGCTGCTCAACGCACTGCGAGCGCCAGCTGCCGATGGCGTGCAGGATGAAGCTGAGCAGGAACATCAGCCCGAACGCGATGGCCAGTGAGTGGCCGTACAGCGCCTTCCACACTCCGCCACGTCGCACCGGCCAGGGCGTAGGGCCGTCTTCCACGCGCGCCTGTTCCTGTGCCGGGTCAATCGGGCGCGACTCGGCAGAGCCCCGTTGACGCAGGGAGACGGTCAACAGCACGTACATGCCCATCTGCAGGAATTCGCTTTCCCAGTTCTCGAATGTGGCGCTCATGAAGTGACCGCTGTGCAGGTACTGCCACAGATCAAGCGGCGTCCTGCCATGCTGCAGCAGTTCCTCGTTGTGGACCTGCAGTCCCGCAGCCACCTGTCCCCCCAGGAACAGCAGCATGAGCGCCAGCAACACCAGTGACAGACCATTGCGTTTCCACATGCCCTTGCTCCGCTTGCCTACATGCCGCGGGAGAGCCTGCGCGGAAGACGTCGAAACGACCGTGAACGATCTGCCTGACGGATGTGAGGAGCCCGGCGCTTGACGTGGTGTTGCATTGATATGGACAGGACACACACCGGACAGTCACCGCCTGCGAGCGCGGCGCGTGTGAGTCTGGACGCTCCGTAACGGCAGGAGACAGATGATGCAGGCGCTGACCTATCACGGCCGCAAGGACGTCCGCGTGGAAACCGTTCCCGACCCCGTGCTCGCCGCCGACGACGACCTCATTCTGCGGGTGACCGCCACGGCCATCTGTGGATCGGATCTGCATCTGTACCGAGGCAAGATCCCTGACCTGCACAGCGGGGACGTTCTCGGCCATGAGTTCATGGGCGTGGTGGAAGAGGTGGGCGCGGGTGTCACCCAGGTTCGCCCCGGCGACAGAGTGGTGATTCCGTTCGTGATCGCCTGCGGCGACTGCTTCCACTGCCGCCTGGCGGAGTACGCAGCCTGCGAGACCACCAACCCTGGAAAAGGCGCGGCAATGAACGCCAAGGGCATGCTGCCGCCGGCAGCCCTGTTCGGATACAGCCACCTGTACGGCGGTGTGGCCGGTGGCCAGGCCGAGTTCGTGCGCGTGCCCAAGGCCAATGTCGGCCCGCTGCGCATCCCCGATGGCGTCGCCGACGAGCAGGTCCTGTTCCTGTCCGACATCCTGCCAACCGGCTACCAGGCGGCGCTCAATGCCGGGGTGAAGCCTGGCTCGACCGTCGCGATCTTCGGCGCAGGCCCGGTAGGCCTGATGAGCGCGGCGTGCTGCCGCCTGCTGGGCGCCCAGACGATCTTCATGGTCGATCATCTTGCCTATCGCCTGGACTTCGCCCAGCGCACCTACGGCGTGACACCG
Source organism: Stenotrophomonas sp. 05L414_2 (assembly GCF_056397905.1). Lineage (NCBI taxonomy): Bacteria > Pseudomonadati > Pseudomonadota > Gammaproteobacteria > Lysobacterales > Lysobacteraceae > Stenotrophomonas > Stenotrophomonas sp. 05L414_2. The sequence goes on along the minus strand of NZ_JBFTOJ010000068.1, from coordinate 4,416 downwards.
ATCGATTTCAGCAAGGTGGATGATCCGGCCGACTACATCGTCGGTCAGACCAGCGGCCGCGGCGTGGACGCCTGCATCGAGGCGGTCGGCTTTGAAGCGGAAGGCAGCGCACTGGAAAGCGCGCTGACGGCTGTCAAACTGGAAGGCAGCAGCGGGGTCGCGATCCGTCAGTGCATCGCCGCCGCCCGCCGAGGTGGTGTGGTCAGCATTCCCGGCGTCTATGCTGGTTTCATCCACGGTTTCCTGCTGGGCGATGCCTTCGACAAGGGCTTGACCTTCAAGATGGGCCAGACCCACGTCCAGGGACTGATGCCGGAGCTGCTGACCGCGATCGTCGAGGGCAGGCTGGACCCGGGCAACATCATCTCCCACCGGATGCGCCTGGCGGACGCGGCACAGGGCTATGCGATGTTCGATGCGAAGGATGATGAATGCAGGAAGATCGTGCTGACCCCATGATTGCGGCGGCGTGTTTGGTGCCTGCCACGAGGGTGGCGCGCCAGCGAGGACGGCGTGCCAACGGGGCTCCCGCGCTGCGCCTGCACGCAACGGCCATCCATTCTTGACGGCGCCTTGGCGCCGGACGTGGATACTTCCGCCGTCATTGGCCGAGGAGGACTGAAAATGGGTAGCACCGAGACCAGCAGGGCGCCGCGCATTCTGCGCGTGGAAGTGATGCCGCTGGACTGCGGGGAAACCGCGGTGGTGGTGGAACTGGCATCGCCCCCCGGCAGGGCTTGGGAGAAGGCACTGAAGCGCGTGATTTCTGAAACCGAGGGGCTTGAATCGGCGCAGTCGCGCTGTGACGGCCGCTTCGTCTACATCATCGGTATCGAGCCCGGTGGCCGTGGCACGCTCCATCGGGTGAACCAGGTGCTGGCCGCCACCCACGAACGCATTGCACCGCGCAACGGGCATTCCATGCCGATGCCACAGCAACCGGCAGGCGCCATGGTCAACGCCAGCCTCTGAGCAGCGATGGCCGATACACGGCAACCTGACGGCTGCAGGCCGGCCACGCCCGGCCGCACAGGCTTCACGCCGCAGCCAACGTGTGTTCACCATGTTGCTACGAGCCTGTCGCCACCGTAGCGCCATGGCACGTGAACTCCGTCATCCGCGACCGGGCCACCCGGTCGCTGTGGGCTGCGCAGGGTGGTCGCTGCCCACGGACATAGCCCACGCGTTTGCTGCGGGAGACAGTGCACTGCAGCGCTATGCATCGCGCTTTCCGATCGTGGAGATCAATTCGTCGTTCTACAGACCACATCAGCCCGCCACGTATGCGCGCTGGGCGGCCAGCGTGCCGCACGGTTTCCGTTTCTCGGTGAAGATGCCGCAGGCCATTTCCCATGACGCGCGCCTGCGCGGTGCTGGGCCGTTGCTCGACACGTTCCTGCACGCGGCGGCGCATCTGGGTGATCGGCTGGGCGCCCTGTTGCTGCAGCTGCCGCCGAGCCTGGCCTACGATGGCCGCACGGCCTCGGCCTTCTTCCGGGCGCTGCGCCGGCGCAGCGCCGTGCGGGTCGCCTGCGAACCACGCCACCCGAGCTGGTTCGACGACAAGGCCGACGCGCTGCTGGATGACCACGGCATTGCCCGGGTCGCGGCCGATCCCGCCCGGGTTGCAGGGGCTGATCAGCCGGGCGGAGCCAGGCACTGGAGCTACTGGCGGTGGCACGGGCAGCCGCGCATGTACTACAGCGCCTACCAGCAACCGCAGCTCTGCAGTCTGGTGGCCGCCGCAGTAGAGGCCGCCCAGGCGGGGGAGGCGTGGATCATCCTTGACAACACGGCGCACGGCCACGCCGTGCCCAATGCACTGCAACTGCAGTCGATGCTGGAGCACGCCAATGCCTGAAGGTCCTTCCATCGTGCTGCTGCGCGAGGCCGCCGCCAGGTTCAAGGGAAAGACCGTCCGTGGCGTCAGTGGCAACAGCACGCTCGACCTGGCCTGCCTGGAGGGACGCCGGGTGCGGGCCGTGCGCAGCTGGGGCAAGCATTTCCTGCTGGAGTTCAGCCACGTCAGTCTGCGCATCCACCTGATGATGTTCGGCAGCTGGCGCATCGACGAACGCAAGGAGACGCCAGCGCGGGTATCGCTGCGCTTTGACAACGGCGAACTGAACTTCTACACCTGCTCGGTGAAGCTGATCGATCAGCCGTTGGACGAGGTCTACGACTGGCGCACCGACGTGATGAGCGACCTGTGGGACCCCCGGCTTGCCCGCCGTCGCCTGAAGTCGATGCCCGATGTCCTGGTCTGCGATGCCCTGCTGGACCAGACGCTGTTCTCCGGCGTGGGCAACATCATCAAGAACGAGGTGCTGTTCCGCATCCGGGTCCACCCGGCCAACCCTGTTGGTGATCTTCCGCCGCGCAAGCTTGCCGAACTGGTCAAGCAGGCCCGCGAATACAGTTTCGACTTCCTGCGCTGGAAGCGCGGCTTCGAGCTGAAAAAGCACTGGCAGGTGCACACCCGGCGGACATGCCCCCGTTGTGGTGGTCCGGTCAGCAAGGTCTACATGGGCACCACGCATCGGCGCACCTTCTTCTGCCCGGTATGCCAGGCCGATTATCGCGCTGGGACGCCGCGGCCGCCGGCGAAGAAGCGCACCCTGGCGAGAGGCCCGGTTCAGCGCGGTGGTGCCAGGCCCGTGCGTTGACATGAGGACGTGGATGACAGCGAAGCGATGATCTGACGGTTGCTGAGTACTTCGACGGCGCCCGATCGCTGCAGGGTCTGCAGGGCCGGCTGGCGGCGGTCCGGCAGGGCGGCGACCGCTTCCCGGGCGACCACCGTCGCGTACTCGCGCGAGTTGGCATCGATGGCAGTGGCCAGCACGCACGCGTCCAGTGCCATGCCGGCCAGCACCAATCGCCGGGTGCCGAGCTTGGCCAGCAGCACCGGCAGTGGCGTGGCGAGGAAGGCGGAGTGCTTCGGCTTGAGGATGAAGTAGTGTTCCTCGCTGGGGGCAAGGTACTCGACGATCCGCGCCGAGGCTCCGCCCTTCTGCCGGCAGGCCTCGATCAGCTGCGGGAAGTCGCGCTGCCAGTTGCCGAAATTGTCATTGGCGTAGATCACCGGCCAGCGGTGCGCGTCGAATGCAGCACGCAGGCGGGCGGTGCGCTGGGCTGCACGTACGGCGTACGGAGCCAGTTGCCGCCCCTGTGGAAAGTCGAACAGGCTGAAAAGATCGATGATGAGCAGGGCGGTGGGCTGTTCCATGGCGGGCTCCGAGGTGTCAGGCCTCCACTGCCTGTTCGTCTTCGGCACCACGGACCAGCGCGCCGGAGCCGCCTGACGGGCGCGGGCTGCCCGGCCCCCTCGGCGGGAGCGCAGGCCCGATCACTGGCCAGCTCCGTCGTCCACCTCACCCTTGTCCTGCCGAGCGGGCGTCACGCGCTTGCCAAGCCGTTGCGCCTGCTCATCCGGCGTGGCGGCGGCGACGAAGGGAGAGATCGGATCGCTGGCCGGGAACGTCTCCGTCAACGCCTGATCATGATTGGCACTGTTGTGCGCCTTGGCCTGTCCAGCGCTGGCAGCAGGCACCGCAGCCGTGTCGTCATCCGGATGGGGCAGGTCTTTCTGATCGCGCTGCATGACATTTCCTCTTTATCATTGATTGGACCGTATCGTGCGGGGGCACGACAACGGTAAACGTGAACGCGTGAGTACCCGCATCAAGCCGGCGTGGRCGCAACGTCAACAATCAAGGCGTCCTTGCAGATGAGCTCGAAGCCGTTGCACGGTTGCGGCGCCACGCCAGCAGCTGTCCGATCAGCGCGGTTGCCAGCAACAGCAGGTTGGTGACCACGAACACGGTGGCGCCCAGCAGCGCGCTGTAGATCGTGAACAGCGTAGACGCGGTCATCTGCCCGATGAAAAGCCACTTCGAGACGGCTTCCGGGTGAGGCGAGTGCCATTGCTTGACCATCTGCCGGACCAGCGTGGCCATCAGTACGGCTGTGGCGGTCCATCTAAGTAGATCAGGATGCATACGTCATCCTCGCGCAGAAGCGCGCCGCCCCTTGGGGAGCGACGCGTGGGCTGATCTGCGGTGCACTTGCGATCACGCGGCCTGGGCGGCCTTGGCGTTGCCGCCGCTCTTGGCCAGCAGGGTCAGCTTCTCGTCCGTGGCCTTTTCTTCTTCCAGCGTTTCCAGCAGCAACGGCACAGCGTCCTTGTATCCGAGCTGCTTGGCCAGCGCGGCGATGGTGCCGTAGGAAGCGATTTCGTAATGCTCGACTTTCTGCGCGCCGCCAATCAGTGCTGCATCGCGCACCGGGCCCTTTTCAATGCTCTCGATGACTTCCTTGCCTTCTTCCACCAGGCCCTCCATCGCCGCGCACTTGATCCGCTTCAGGCGGATGCCCAGTACCTCCACGACCTGGTCGATGCGCTCGATCTGGCCC
>NZ_JBFTOJ010000067.1:0-21398 GCF_056397905.1 Stenotrophomonas sp. 05L414_2 | reverse complement strand
GGCCATGCCCGGCGAGCGCAGCGGCGTAATGAAAAGCCGCCGGGCATGGCCCGGCGCTACCGCGATGACGATCAGTTGCTCTTCTTCGCCGCCAGCTGCGCGGCCAGCGCGGCCTTGAATTCCTCGAAGGTCTGCCCCTTCTCGTTGGCTTCGGCCTGCGCCGCATCGCGCAGCGCATCCGAATAGATCAGGCGCACCGGCGTGCCCTGCCGTTCGTGCAGTTCACCGGCCTGCATGATCAGCGCCAGTACCTGGGCCGCACTCTCGCTTTGGCCGGCGATGCGGCCATCCATGCCCAGCACCCATTCGCCATCGCGACGGACGATGCCGGCCAGCAGCGTGCGCTGCGTGTCGCGCAGCTCGGCGTGCGGCTCGACGGGCGAGGCGGTGGCGGCGGCCTTGTTGGCAGCCTGCTGTTCCTGGCGACGGCGCTGGTCGCGGCGGGATTTGGAAGAGGTCGACATCAGTGGGGCTTGCATTGCGGGGGCGCAAGGATAACCCACACCCCCTGCATGCCGGTTCACGCCCGTGCGGTAGCGGCTCAGTCCAGTACCCGCCCCTGCCGCCAGTACCCCATGAAGGTGATCGCGCGGCGATCCAGGCCGCAGTCCTTCAGCAGATACCGGCGGATCGCCATCACCGCGCCGGCCTCGCCCGCTACCCAGGCATACAGCGCGCCGTCCGCGCTGGCGTCAGCCTGCTCCCACAGGATCTGCGCATCAACGTCGATGTCGTCCAGCTCGGCAGCCCCGGCGACGGTCGCGGCCGCCGCCAGCCGCGCCTGTACTGCCTGCAGCAACCGCTGCCCATGGGCCTGCTGCCCGCGTGGCAACCACACCAGTTCGGCCGTGGCCGGTGCCTTCAGCGGCACCGCATCACCGGCCTGGGCGATCTCCAGCAGGGCCAGCGTGCGCGGCGGATCGGCCAGCCCGGCCAGTTCCTCGAGGATGCCGGCCACCGCCGGCAATGCGGTCTCATCGGCCACCAGCAGCACCTGGCCTACCCCGGCTGGCGGCTTCCATTCCCAGCCCTCGCTGCTGTCCGCACAGTCGGCATCGGGGGCCAGCAGCACCACGCGGTCGCCCGGCCGTGCATGCGTGGCCCAGCGCGAGGCCGGTCCGGTCTGGCCATGCAGCACGAAGTCGACGTCGACCTCGCACTCGCCGGCACGCAGCTGGCGGAGGGTAAAGGTGCGCATCGGCGGCCGCGCGTCATCAGGCAGTGCCCGGTAACGGGCATACCAGTCTTCGCCGCTGGGCACGTCCGGCGCGTCCTGGCCGGGCAAGGGGAAAAACACCTTGATACGCTGGTCCGGGCCTTCGGTCTTCATGTGCGCCACGTCGGCGCCGGTGAACACCATGCGGTCCAAAGAAGGAGAAAGAACGCGGCGCTCCTTCAGCGCCACCTCGAACAGGCGGTAGGTCTGCTGCGCAGCCATGCGGGTACCTCATGCGACGACATCGGAATGGCTGGCTGTCGTGCACCCACGAACCGGCTCGCTGGAAACCCCAGCCTAATCCCTGCCCGCAGCGCCGCAACGGATCCGCGCGTGATGACGCGCCCTACCCCTGCACGACGCTCAATGCGCCGTGCTGGCTGCCTCTGATGCGCGCTCGCGCTGGTGCTCCCAGTACCAGAACACGAAGCCGGCCGCGAAGAAGCCCGCCTGTCCCAGTGCCAGGTGCAGCGGGTTGTTGTGCAGCAGCGGCGATACCACGCCGGCCACCACGGTGCTGATCATCAGCTGCACGAACGCCTGCAGYGACGACGCCAGGCCGCGCTGCAGCGGATACATGTCCAGCACCGCCAGCGCCAGGATCGGGAAGATCAGCGCCATGCCCATGCCGCCAAGGAAGATCGGCATCACCGCCCACGGCAGCGCGAACTGCGGCGCCAGGGTGACGTAGCCGATGTTCAACACGGCAGAGACCGCACACAGGGTGAAACCGAGCGCGACCTGCCGGGTCGGTGTGCTGTGCCCGGCCATGCGCCCGGACAGGAACGAACCGGTGGTCATGCCGCCGATGGTGGGAATGAACAACCACGCAAAGCCACCTTCACCCAGATGCAGGTGCTGCATCACGATGGCCGGCGCCGAGGAGATGTACAGGAAGATGCCGCCGAACCCGATGCTGCCGGCCAGGGCCAGGCGCAGGAACCGCGGGTTGAAGCCGATGCGCACGTAATCGCGCAGCAACGTGCGTGGCGACAGGGCGATCCGCGCCTCCACCGGATGGGTTTCCGGCAGGAAGCGCGCGGTGGCCGCCAGCAGCACCAGCGCGAATACCACCAGGAACCAGAAGATCAGCGGCCAGCCGGCACCGCTGAGCAGGATCCAGCCACCGATGATCGGCGCGATGGCCGGGGCGATACCGAACAGCATCGACACCTGGCTCATCAGCCGCTGCGCGTCGTGGCCGTGGTACAGATCGCGGATCACCGCGCGGCCGACGATCATGCCCACGCCGGCGGACAGGCCCTGCAGTGCGCGGAACGCCAGCAGCGTGGTCAGGTCGGTAGACAACGCACAGCCCACCGAGGCGCCGACGAAGATCACCAGGCCGCCGAGGATCACCCGCTTGCGTCCCCACGCATCGGACAGCGGGCCATGGGCCAGGCTCATCAGGCCGTAGAACAGCAGGTAGACGCTGATGGTCTGCTGCACCGCCACCTCGTCCACCGCCAGGCGCTGGGCCAGCTGCGGAAACGCGGGAAAGATGGTGTCGATCGAGAACGGACCGAACATGGCCAGGCCAGCGAGCAACAGGGCCATGCGGCGGGTGGAAGGAGCAACGGCGGCGGTCATCGGGCAAGCGTCCGGCAGGGCCATGCATGACACGCACGGCGGGCGCCGATCCCCTGCAGCAGGGACGGCGCCAGATGAATACGAGAATCCCACCATCATAGGTGGGGAATGCGCGCGATGCCATGCACGGATGCACAGAACGCACGCCCGGGCCATCGGCCATTCAGCCCCGTGAGGCCAGCCCGGGCCACCGTCAGGCGCCGGCAACGAGCTATAATCGGCGGGCAACACGGTGGGAGAAGCAGGTCACCGCTGCCGAAGGCGCAACGCCCGTAATCGCTCAGGCCCGATACCACCCGTAACAGAACTCTGGAGAGACCGGTTCGATCCGGCGCCGAAGGGGCACGAAGCTGCGGTTTTCCGCGCTTTTAAACTCTCAGGCAAAAGGACAGAGGGGCGCCCGCAGACCGCCGACCGGCGGCTTGTGCCCGTGCGTGTGCCCTTTCCTGACGGATCCTTCGCCATGTCCCAGAACACCCCTTCCCTGCGTGAGCTCGAGCACCATTCGGCGTTCGTCGAGCGCCACATCGGCCCCAACGATGCCGAGATCGCGCAGATGCTCGGCGTCATCGGCCACGCCTCGCTGGATGCGATGACCGATGCCATCGTGCCGGCCAAGATCAAGTCGCCGGCACCGCTGGCGCTGCCGGAGTCGATCACCGAAGTGCAGGCGCTGGCGAAGATCCGCGCGATCGCCGACAAGAACACCGTGCTGCGCAGCTTCATCGGCCAGGGCTACTACGGTACCCACACGCCGAACGTGATCCTGCGCAACATCCTGGAAAACCCGGCCTGGTACACCGCCTACACCCCGTACCAGGCGGAAATCTCGCAGGGCCGCATGGAAGCGCTGATCAACTTCCAGACCCTGTGCGCCGACCTGACCGGCATGGAAATCGCCAACGCCTCGCTGCTGGACGAAGCCACGGCCGCCGCTGAAGCGATGACCCTGGCCAAGCGCTCGGCCAAGTCGAAGTCGGACACCTTCTTCGTGCACGACGCCGTGCACCCGCAGACGCTGGAACTGCTGCGCACCCGCGCCGAGCCCATGGGCATCGTGCTGCGCGTGGGCACCCCGGCCGAAGCGCTGGAAGCGGAAGCCTTCGGCCTGCTGCTGCAGTACCCGGACACCTTCGGCCAGGTGGGCGACTACAAGGCGCTGGTCGATGCCGTGCACGCGCGCGGCGGCCTGGTGGCCGTGGCCACCGACCTGCTGGCACTGACCCTGCTGGCCGCCCCGGGCGAATGGGGTGCGGACATCGTGGTCGGCAACAGCCAGCGTTTCGGCGTGCCGTTCGGCTTCGGTGGCCCGCATGCTGCGTTCATGGCCTGCCGTGACGCCTACAAGCGTTCGATGCCGGGCCGCCTGATCGGCGTCTCGATCGACGCACAGGGCAACCCGGCCTACCGCCTGACCCTGCAGACCCGCGAACAGCACATCCGCCGCGAGAAGGCCACCTCCAACATCTGCACCGCACAGGTGCTGCTGGCGGTGATGGCCTCGATGTATGCCGTCTACCACGGTCCGGAAGGCCTGACCCGCATCGCCCGCCGCACCCATCGCCTGGCCGCCATCCTGGCCAGCGCGCTGCGCACTGCCGGTGTGCAGGTCGGTGCCGACTTCTTCGACACGCTGCACGTCACCGGTGTCGACGCCGACGCGATCCATGCCAAGGCCCGTGCCGCCGGCTACAACCTGCGTGCGATCGACAGCAGTTCGGTCGGCATCAGCCTGGACGAGACCGCCACCCGCGCCGACATCGTCGCCGTAGGCGCGCTGTTCGGTGCCACCGTTGATGTGGACGCGCTCGATGCCAGCACCGCCGATGCGCTGCCGGCCGGCCTGCTGCGCCAGTCCGCGTTCCTGACCCACCCGGTGTTCAACACCCACCACAGCGAGCACGAACTGCTGCGCTACCTGCGTTCGCTGGCCGACAAGGACCTGGCGATGGACCGCACGATGATCCCGCTGGGCTCGTGCACCATGAAGCTCAACGCCACCGCCGAAATGATCCCGGTGACCTGGCCGGAGTTCTCGCAGATCCACCCGCTGGTGCCGGCCGAGCAGGCGCTGGGCTACAAGGAACTGATCGATTCGCTGGAAGCGATGCTGGTCGAGTGCACCGGCTACGACGCCGTCAGCCTGCAGCCGAACTCCGGTGCGCAGGGCGAGTACGCCGGCCTGCTGGCGATCCGCGCCTACCACCGCTCGCGTGGCGAAGATCACCGTGACATCTGCCTGATCCCGGATTCGGCGCATGGCACCAACCCGGCCTCGGCGCAGATGTGCGGCATGAAGGTCGTGGTCACCAAGACCGATGCCAACGGCAACGTCGACGTCGAAGACATCCGTCTCAACGCCGAGAAGTACAGCGACCGCCTGGCCGCGATCATGATGACCTACCCGTCCACGCACGGCGTGTTCGAGGAAGAGGTGGTGGAGATCTGCGAGATCATCCACAAGCATGGCGGCCAGGTGTACACCGACGGTGCCAACATGAACGCCCTGGTCGGCGTGGCCAAGCCGGGCAAGTGGGGTTCGGACGTTTCGCACCTGAACCTGCACAAGACCTTCTGCATCCCGCACGGCGGCGGCGGCCCGGGCGTTGGCCCGTGTGCGGTCAAGTCGCACCTTGCCCCGTTCCTGCCGGGCAAGCTGGGTGACAACGGTCCGGTCGGCATGGTCAGCGCCGCCAGCTTCGGCAGCGCCTCGATCCTGCCGATCAGCTGGATGTACATCGCGATGATGGGCACCGAGGGCCTGCGCAAGGCCACCCAGGTCGCCCAGCTCAACGCCAACTACATCGCCAAGCGCCTGGCCCCGCACTTCAAGACCCTGTACACCGGTCGCAACGGCCTGGTCGCGCACGAGTGCATCCTGGACGTTCGTCCGCTGGAGAAGACCAGCGGCATCGGTGCCGAAGACGTGGCCAAGCGCCTGATCGACTTCGGCTTCCATGCCCCGACCCTGAGCTTCCCGGTGGCCGGCACGCTGATGGTCGAACCGACCGAAAGCGAATCGCTGCACGAGCTGGACCGCTTCATCGACGCGATGATCCAGATCCGCGAAGAGATCACCGCGATCGAAGACGGCCGCCTGGACCGCGAGGACAACCCGCTGAAGAACGCCCCGCACACGGCCACGGCCGTGACCGCCAGCGAGTGGACCCACGCCTACCCGCGCGAGCTGGCCGCCTTCCCGCTGCCGAGCCTGAAGCTGCAGAAGTACTGGCCGCCGGTCGCCCGCGTCGACAACGTGTACGGCGACAAGAACGTGATGTGTGCCTGCATCCCGGTCGATGCCTACAAGGATGATGAAGTCGAGGCGTAAGCCATCGCGGCATCGGAAATGAGAACGGCCCGCGCAAGCGGGCCGTTCTTGTTTTCCGGTAGCGCCGGGCCATGCCCGGCGAGCGCAGCGGCAGAACGCGTCACGGGTCGGGCATCTGCCCCAGGCTCAACTGCCACGACACGCCGAAGCGGTCCTGCACCCAGCCGTAGCGGCTGCTGAAATCCTGCTCGCCCACCGGCATCAGCCAGTGCCCGCCGTCACCCAGCACGCGCGCGGCACGCTCGAATGATTCGGCGCCGGAACACTCGACGAACAGCGACATCGAGGGCGTGAAGGTGAAGTCGTGCACATCCAGGCTGTCAAAGCACAGGTAGTGGGTGCCGCCGAGCAGGAAAATGGCCTGGCGGACCTGCCCGGGCACGCCCGCGCCCGCCCCGTCCGGGTGGCGCTGCAGGGCCAGCAGGCGGAATTCGGCGAAGGCTTCGGCGTACAGGGCCAGCGCCGCTTCGGCCTGGCCGGTGAACATCAGGAAGGGACGGCTGCGCAGCATGCGGTGCTCCCGTTCGTCGGGCCGGTGATGGCCCACGCGATCAGGATGGCACGCGGAATGTGGGCGCGGCGTATCGGTAGCGCCGGGCCATGCCCGGCGGCCCCATCACGCCTCGCGCATGCGCCGGGCGATGGCGCTGCTGGCCGCGATGGTCGCCGTCAGCGCCACCATCGACAGGAACTGCAGGCGCGTATGCGCTTCACTCAGCAGCAGGCCGAAGATCAGCGCCAGGATCGCCAGCGCACAGACGGTCAGCCACGGGAAGCCTGCCATGCGGAACGGCAGGCGCGTGCCCAGACGGTCGGCGCGACGGCGCAGCACCAGCTGCGAGACCAGCGACAACGTCCACACCAGCAGGCAGGTGGAACCGACGATGTTCAGCAGCACCGGCAACACCTTGTCCGGGAACAGCAGTTCCATGATGGTGGCAGCAAAGCCGAACAGGACGCTGGCCAGCACCGCGATCACCGGCACCTGGCGCGGATCGGTCCAGCCCAGCACGGCCGGTGCTTCGCGGCGTTGCGCCAGCGAATACATCATGCGCGAGGCGCCGTAGAGGTTGGCATTGAGCGCTGACAGCAGGGCGATCACCGCGATCAGGGTGATGGCGGTGGCCGCGCCCGGGATATTGGCGACATCGAGAACCGCGGCGAACGGCGACTTCAGCGCTTCGCTGGTCCACGGCACCACGGCGATGATCACGCTCAGCGAACCGATGTAGAACACCAGGATGCGCCAGGCCACGGTGCGGATGGCACGGGCGATGCTGCGCTCGGGGTCTTCGGTCTCCGCCGCAGCGACGGCCACGATTTCGGTGCCACCGAAGGCGAACACCACCACCAACAGCGCCGCGCCGATGCCGGCCAGGCCCTTCGGTGCGAAGCCACCATGCTCGGTGAAGTTGCTCAGGCCCGGCGAGGCCACCTGCGGCAGCCAGCCCATCAGCAGCGCCACGCCCACGGCGATGAAGGCCAGGATCGCCGCCACCTTGAGGATGGCGAACCAGAATTCGAACTCGCCGAAGTTCTTCACCCCGAGCAGGTTGATCGCGGTGAAGAACAGCATGAAGGCCAATGCCGCCATCGGTACCGGCACCACCGGCCAGACCGTGGCCAGCAATCCGGCCGCACCCACTGCCTCGGCGGCGATCACGATGACCAGCTGCACCCACCACAGCCAGCCCACGGTGGCACCGGCGGTGGCGCCCATGGCATCGGCCGCATACACCGAGAACGCACCGCTGGTCGGCTTGGCCGCGGCCATTTCGCCCAGCGCGTTCATCACGATGATCACCAGCGCACCGGCCACCAGGTAGGACACCAGCACCGCCGGGCCGGCCGCCTGCACGCCCACGCCGGAGCCGAGGAACAGGCCGGCGCCGATGGCGCTGCCCAGCCCCATCATGATCAGCTGGCGTGGCTTGAGCGAATGGCCGAGGCGGGAGGGCGAAGCGGTCGTATCGGGGGTGGCGGGCATCGGCAGGGCTGGCGGCGGCTACAAGGGCGACACCTTACCGTGTCCAGCCGCCGCGGGGATAGGCACAGCGCAGCAGGAAACTCAGGCCGGTACCGGCTCGCCGACATTGCCGCCGATACGGGCGCGGTAGGCGCGCGGGGAGAAACCGGTTTCAGCCTTGAACTTGCGGGTGAACGCGCTCTGGTCGCTGAAACCGCAGGCCTGGCCGATGCAGGCAATGCTCTCGTTGCCATGCAGCAGGTGCATGGCCATCTGGATCCGCAGCCGGGTCAGCACCTGCTGCGGCGTCATCTGGAACACCTTGCGGAAGCTGCGCTCCAGCTTGGACAACGAGAACCCGGTGATGTCCAGCAGCGTCTGCATCCGCACGTTCTCGGCGTAGTGCGTATTGAGGTGGGCCAAGGCCAGACGGAGCTGCTCGTACTGGGTCCCCAGGCTGTCCTTCTGGCCGAGGTCGCGGGAAATGCCGATCAGCCCCTCGACCTGCCCGTCCACCAGCAGCGGGCGTTTGCAGGTCAGGCACCAGCCCGGTTCGCGGTTGGCGAACAGGTGCAGCTCCATCAGGTTCTCGATCACCTCGCCGGACAGCACGCGTGCGTCCTGGTCGACATAGTCCGCACTCAGGCCGGTGGGGTAGATCTCGGCCGCGGTGCGTCCGATCACGTCCTTGCGCGCACGCAGGCCCAGCCGTCGCAGCATGGTCTGGTTGACGTAGGTGTAGCGGCCCTGGCGATCCTTCATGAAGAACAGCACGTCCGGAATGGCGTCGAACAGGGCTTCGATGTCGGCGGGTTCGACTCGCATGCGGCAAGCATACCCGAGCCGCCGATTTGTCTGCGCGTTCACTCCCACGGGACCGTGCATTAACGCCGGCGGCGCCACTGTCTGGAGTCTGCCCCCCTACCCGCTCCAGGAGATCCTCCATGGCCGCCAGCAAGCCGACCGGCAAGCGCGCTCCCGCCACCACCTCCGCCGACCCTGACAGCCGCGGCCAGGGCGATGAACTGCATCCGCTCGCAGGAGGCGCCCATCCGGTACTGACCAGCAACCAGGGCATTCCGGTTGCAGACAACCAGAACTCCCTGCGCCAGGGACCGCGTGGACCCACCCTGCTGGAAGACTTCCTGCTGCGCGAGAAGATCACCCACTTCGACCACGAGCGTATTCCCGAGCGCATCGTCCATGCACGCGGTTCGGCCGCCCACGGCTTCTTCGAACTGACCCGCTCGCTGGGCAAGGTGACCCGGGCGAAGATCCTCACCGAGGTCGGGGTGAAGACGCCGGTGTTCACCCGCTTCTCCACGGTTGCCGGCGGCGCCGGCTCGGTCGACACCCCGCGCGACGTGCGCGGCTTCGCGGTGAAGTTCTACACCAGGGAAGGCAACTGGGACCTGGTCGGCAACAACATTCCGGTGTTCTTCATCCAGGACGCGATCAAGTTCCCCGACCTGATCCATGCGGTGAAGATGGAACCGGACCGCGCCTTCCCGCAGGCAGCCAGCGCACACGACACGTTCTGGGATTTCGTCTCGCTGATGCCCGAATCGATGCACATGATCATGTGGGCGATGAGCGACCGCACGATTCCGCGCTCGCTGCGCACCATCGAAGGCTTCGGCATCCACAGCTTCCGCCTGCTGGATGAGGAAGGGAACTCCACCTTCGTCAARTTCCACTGGMRGCCGAAGCTCGGGCTGCAGTCCACCGTCTGGGACGAGGCGCTGAAGCTGCAGGCCGCCGACAACGATTTCCACCGCCGCGACCTGTTCGAGGCGATCCAGCGCGGCGACTTCCCCGAGTGGGAGCTGGCCGTGCAGCTGTTCACCGAAGAACAGGCCGATGGCTTCCCGTTCGACCACCTGGACCCGACCAAGATCATCCCCGAGTCGCTGGTGCCGCTGCAGGTGATCGGACGCATGGTGCTGGACCGCTGGCCGGACAATTTCTTCGCCGAGACCGAGCAGGTCGCCTTCTGCCCGGCCAACGTGCCGCCGGGCATCGATTTCAGCAATGACCCGCTGCTGCAGGGGCGGCTGTTCTCCTATCTGGATACCCAGCTGATCCGCCTGGGCGGACCGAACTTCAACCAGATTCCGATCAACGCACCGAAGTGCCCGTTCGCCAACCATCAGCGCGATGGCCACATGCAGATGCAGGTGCCGAAGGGGCGCGTGGCCTACGACCCCAGTTCGCTGCAGGAAGACAGCCCGCGCGAGACGCCCGCCGGTTTCCGCAGCCACGCCAGCGCCGATGATGGGCGCAAGGGCCGCACCCGCGCGGAGAGCTTTGCCGACCACTACAGCCAGGCGCGGATGTTCTTCCGCAGCCTGGAAAAACCGGAACAGGCGCACCTGGCCTCGGCGCTGGTGTTCGAGCTGTCGAAGGTGGAAACGGAGAAGGTGCGCGTGCGCACCGTCAGCCATCTGCGCAACATCGACGAAGGCCTGGCCAAGCGCGTGGCCGACGGGCTGGCACTGGGCACGCTGCCCGCCCCGGCACCGACGGCAACCCCTGCACAGGACCTGCCCGCCGCACCCGAGGTCCGCGTGATCGGCCGCAACAAGCCCCTGCTGCAGGGGCGCTGCATCGGCATCCTGTTCGACGAGGGCTCCGATGCACGGGTGATCGCCAATCTGCGCAAGTCCGCCGAAAAGGCCGGCGCCAGCGTCAAGCTGGTCGCGCCGAAAATTGGCGGTGCCACGCTCAGCGACGGCAARACSCWGGCMGCCGATGGMCAGCTGGCCGGTACMCCGTCGGTGGTGTTCGACGCAGTGGCGGTCGTGCTGAGTGCCGACGCCGGCAAGGCCTTGGCCAAGGAAGCGGCAGCCGTGGGCTTTGTCAGCGATGCCTGGGCGCACCTGAAAGCCATCGCCAGTGACGAAGGCGCACAGGCCCTGTTGAAGGCAGCGCGCGTCGGCAACGATGCCGGCACCGTGGAGGCCGAAGACAGCAAGGCCTTCCTCGCCGCTGCCGCCACCCGCCAGTGGGCACGCGAGCCGAAGCTGCGCCTGCTGGCCTGACCATCCGACAGGAGAATCCCCATGCCCCGTGGTGACAAATCCGCCTATACCGACAAGCAGAAGCGCCAGGCCGAGCATATCGAAGAGAGTGAGCGCGAACGCGGTGCCAGTGAAGGCACCGCCGAGCGCATCGCCTGGGCCACCGTGAACAAGCAGGATGGTGGTGGAAAGCGCAGCGGCAGCGCGCGCCAGGCAACGAAGAAGGTGGCCAGAAAGACAACGGCGAAGAAGGCTTCCGCAAGCAAGGCGACTGCAAAGAAGGTGGCGAAGAAGACCGCTGCGAAGAAGACGCCTGCGAAGAAGGCCGTCACCAGGAAGACTGCTGCAAAGAAGGCGGTGAAGAAGGCCCCTGCGAAGGTCCCTGCAAAGAAGGYAGCCGCCGGGAAGGCAACGCAGAAGAGCGCCTCACGCAGCACCGCAGCGAAGAAGGCCGCGAAGACCCGTGCAGCAAAAAAGGCGGTACGCAAGACCGCGGCGAAGAAGGCCGCACGCACCCGCGCCGGCAGTTAGCCGGTAGCGGGCAGCGCCCTCACCCAACCGGCCACCACCGCGGCGGCCGGTTCGGCACAGGCCTGCAGCAGCAGATGCGGCCCGTCCAGGGCCACGTGCCGCGCGTCCGGCAGCAGGGTCTGCAGCTCGGCTACGCTCGGTGGCCACAGCAGCCGGTCATGACCCGCCTGCAGGCACAGCGCCGGCACCCCGATCTGCGGCAGCAATGCGCGTACGTCCACCCGCAGGGTCGCTGCGGCGCGCTGCCGCAACGTGGTCGCTGGAACCTGAGCCAACGCAGCGCGCAGCATCGACATGTGCTCGCCGGTGCGCCACCGCCCCAGCAGCAGGCGCGCCAGCATCGCCACGGGAGGCACCGGCCAGGCCGGTGACAGCAGTGCCGCGCCGGCTGCCGGCAATGGCACGGGCCGGCGCGCAAAGGTCGCGGCCAGCACCAGTCCGCGCAGCGCTGCGGGCTGGCGCGCGGCCAGCTCGACTGCCAACGGCCCCGAGAAGGACTCGGCAAGCAGGATGAAGGGGTGGCGGGGCAGCTGCGGCCACAGCCATCTGGCAAGCGTGGCGTAATCCTGCCCGCCCTGCGCAGGCAGCGCGATCGCCTGCGTCGTCAGCCCATGAGCCTGCAGTGCGGACAGCAACGGGGTCGACATGCTGCCGGTGCCATCCAAGCCCGGCAGCATCAGTACGTGCAGCGGCGCGGCCGACGCGG
Source organism: Stenotrophomonas sp. 05L414_2 (assembly GCF_056397905.1). NCBI lineage: Bacteria > Pseudomonadati > Pseudomonadota > Gammaproteobacteria > Lysobacterales > Lysobacteraceae > Stenotrophomonas > Stenotrophomonas sp. 05L414_2. The sequence continues at coordinate 9,038 of NZ_JBFTOJ010000067.1, read as the reverse complement.
CATCACAGCCCTGTTTTTTCCTCACGTCCCGTTCCCATGCCAGCTCCTTTGCTGGCAAGCATCGCCCGGATCGGCAGGCGAAGGAACCTCTTCCTGGCTCTCCCTCTGCTGTGCCGGCCAAGGTTGCGCGATACTGCCGGCTCCGCCGCAGGATGCGGCTACCAAGGAGAGCGTTGATGCGAGGGACCTACGCACTGGCCATGATGGCCCTGATGCTGCCACTGACCACCTTTGCCAGCGATGGCTGGATAAATGGCGACGGCAAGGCGGTGCCGCAGACCGATGCCATGAAATCCAGCGATGGCTTTGCGGCATCCCTRCTGGTCACCTCCGACGCCRACTGGCGGGGCAAGTGGGAAACTCCACCGGAGAGCACTCCCAGCTTTACCGAGGCCAGCGAAGTCCACCTGGGCGGAGAATTGTTCCTGCTGACATTCCTGTCCAACCCGCAACTGGATGAGAACCGCGTACCCAAGGTGCACTGCGATCTGCGCATGCTTCGCCCGGACGGCAGTACCAGTGTCGACGAACGCGATGTTCCCTGCTTCACTGCCGCCCTGCCCGGCCCGCCAACCCTGCTGTACATGACCAGTGTGCAGCTGAAGTTCGTCGCCGAGGCAGGTGACCCGAAGGGCACGTGGACCGCGCAGGTGGTGGTCAGGGATCTGTTGCGGAATGTAAGCCTGCCCCTGCAGGCCCGCTTCGACGTCCGTTGACAGGAGGCCTGCAGATGAAGATGCGACGACTTCTGAGCTGGACAGGCCTTGCGCTGTGCGTGGTCTACCTGCTGTTGACCGCGTGGCTGGTCCACGGCGCGCAGACAGACGCCGACCCGAAGGGTACCTACATCCTGATGGCACTCCCCATCACCCTGCAGTCTGCCGCGCTTGATGCCATCGGCGCAGGCAGCCTGTTGTACGGCAAGCCCTGGTCGACCGCGTATGCGGTGCTGGTTCCGCCAACCCTGCTGTTGCTGTACGCGGCCGGTTGGTTGATCGAACGCTCGGCACGCGGGCGCTAGCGGAACTCAACCGTTGCGTGCATCGACGCCCTGCATGCGGGTCATCGCATGCAGGGCGCCACCCAACATCGCGCTGTCGCTGGCTTACGCCGCGCGTGCAGGCAGGCTGGGCATGCGTGCCCCCTGCTCCAGCTGGAACACCGACACCGACGTGGTCAGCGCATGCGCCTGCTCTTCCAGCGCGCGGCTGGCAGCGGTCGCCTCTTCCACCAGCGCAGCGTTCTGCTGGGTCACCTGGTCCATCTGCACCACCACCTGGTTGACCTGCTCGATGCCGGCCGCCTGTTCCTTGCTGGCGGCGGCGATGTCGCTCATCAGCTGGGTGGTACGCGAGCTCGCCTGGGCCACGCGGGCAATGGCGGCTTCCGATTCCACGGTCACGGCCAGACCACTCTGCACCTTGGCAGCGGCGTCCTCGATCAACTCCTTGATCTCCTTGGCAGCGACACCGGCACGCTGTGCCAGCGTACGCACTTCGCTGGCCACCACCGCAAAGCCGCGTCCCTGTTCGCCGGCACGCGCCGCTTCCACTGCAGCGTTCAGCGCCAGGATGTTGGTCTGGAAGGCGATGCCATCGATCACCGTGGAGATTTCCGAAATGCGCGCCGAAGACTGGTCGATCTCGCCCATCACCGTGGCCATCTGCGCCATGGCCTGCTCGGTCTCGCGCACGGCAACGCCGGCCGCATGCGCTTCGCTGTCAGCCTGGCGTGCCAGTTCGGCGTTCTGGCGCACGGTCGAGGTCAGCTCTTCCATCGAGGCGGCAGCCTCTTCCAGATTCGCGGCCTGTTGCTCGGTACGGCGCGACAGATCGTTGTTGCCGGCCGCCAGTTCCTGTGCCGCGTTGTTGATGCTGTCGGCGGCCACCTGGATGCCACGCACGATTCCGGTCAGCTGCGTGGTGGTGGCATTGGCATCGTCACGCATGCGCGCGAACACGCCCTCGTACTCGCCCTCCATGCGCGCGGTGAGGTTGCCATGCGAGATGGCGCGCAGCACGTCGGAGACATCGGCGATGCTGGCCTGCGAACTGGCCATCATGCCGTTGAGGTGGTTCACCATCGCCTGGAACTGGTACTGGAATGCCGCGGCGTCGCCACGCACGCTGAAATCGCCAGCGCGCGCGGCACGGGCCAGTTCATCGATCTGCGCGTTGATCGCCATCAGGCTCTGCTTCACCGCCGCCAGGGTACGGGTCAGCGTGCCCTTCTCACCCGGGTACTCGGGCAGATCGCGGCTGAGGTCGCCGATGGCATAGCGCTGCATCACCTCGGCCATCAGCAGCTGCACCTGCACGTGTGATTCGACCAGGTGGTTGGTGGCCTGCACCATGCGGCCGAAGTCGCCGGGGAACGCACTGGCGTCCATCCGGTAACGGATCGCGCCGGCTTCATGCTGCTCGGCCATCTGCAGCTGCGCGCCGATGGCGGCCTGAACGCTCTGGCGCACGCTGGCCATGGCCTCGCCGAGCTGGGTCAGCTCGTCACGGCCACCCAGGCGGAATTCCTGGTCCAGTTCACCCTTGGACAGGCGCTCGGCCAGCTGCACTGCACGCGCCAGCGGGCCGGTCATGCTGCGACCGATCAGTACCGATGCGGCGATGCCTGCCAGCAGCGCCACGCCACCCAGCACCAGCAGCTGCAGCAGGCTGCGCTCGCCCAGGCGGATCGCCTCGGCAGCGGCCTCGCGGCTTTCCTTTTCTTCATAGGCCACGCCATCGGCCAGCGCCTTGTTCCAGCCATTGGCCGCTTCCTGCACCGGGCCCAGGGTCAGCGCCACGGCGCCGGGGAAATCGCCCTGTTCCATCAGTTCGCTGGTCTGCTTGTTGAGCGGACGGGCGAGCGCGCGCTTGGCGGCGATGGTCTCGCCGATCACCTTGCCTTCGGCATCGCCGGGCAGGGCCTGGTAGGCCGTCCAACTGGCCTCGTAGCGCTTGACCAGAGCGGCGATGCGCTGCTCGTCGTTGGCACGGTCTTCGCCCTGGCGGATCAGCATCTCGCGTCGCACGACCATCATCTGGTTGTTGGCATCAAGCATCTCCGACAGCAGCCGCACCTTGGCTACGCCGACCTCGACCACCTGCTCCATCGCGCGCTTCTGCACCATGGTGGCGGTGGCACCGGTAGCGACCACGGCGGCAACCAGCAGCAACAACAGGCCAAAGCCAAGCCCAAGACGCCAGGCGACCCTGACGTTCCTCAAGTAGTTCATGGGGTGAATCCAAAACGGGGGGGATGCGCCCATATCGGCCCGCCAGCCGGGAATCTTGATCGCCTCCCGCTCTACTGCGTCGGAAGCCGTTCACCTTGGTGAGACCCGGCCTCCCGCTTCTGCCGCGGGAGGATGGCCCGGCGGCGCGGCCCCACTGCTCATGCTGGCATCAGTTTTCTTTCACGGCGGCTGCGCAGCGTCTACGGGCAGGGTGGAGGCGTGATCTGCCTGGAGATGCCCATGCCCGTATGCCGCCCCGCCCTGCTCGCCCTGTCGCTGCTGATGTCGCCCGCCTTTGCGCAGACGCCCCCGCCCGCCGGCCTGCCAGCACCCATCGCCGAAAAGGCCGGCCCTGACACGGCGGCGCACTCGCCCCTGCACGCTCAGGTACTTCTGGACCGCGCCAATTTCTCTCCGGGCGAAATCGATGGCGAAGTGGGCAGCAATCAACGCCGCGCGGTGTCCGGCTTCCAGGCAGCGCACGGACTGACGGTCAGCGGCGAACTGGACGACGCCACCTGGAGGGCCCTGCAGGCCGACTCGGTCGGCCCCCTTGCCAGCTACACGCTGACCGCAGAGGACGTGGCCGGTCCGTTCGTTGCGGTTCCCAAAAAGCCCGCCGACCAGGCCAAGCTGAAGGCACTGGGCTTCAGCAGCGTGGAGGAATCGCTGGGCGAGCGCTTCCATGCCGCACCGGAGCTGCTGAAGGCGCTCAATCCCGGTGTGGATCTGAGCAAGGCCGGCAGCCGGATCCAGGTGCCCAACATTGCGCCCGCTGCATTGCCCAAGGCCGCCAAACTGGTGGTCGACAAATCCGACTCCACCCTGCAACTGCTGGACGCGCAGGGCAAGGTGATCGCGCAGGTACCGGTATCGTCGGGCAGCGAGCACGACCCGCTGCCGATCGGTGAGTGGAAGATCCTCGGCGTCTACCCGGACCCGCCATTCCACTACAACCCGAAGCTGTTCTGGGATGCCAGGAAGGGCGATCGCAAGGCCACGATTCCGCCCGGCCCGAACAATCCGGTCGGCCGGGTCTGGATCGACCTGTCCAAACCCCATTACGGCCTGCACGGTACGCCGGTGCCCGGCCATGTCGGCAAGACCGAATCGCACGGCTGCGTGCGCATGACCAACTGGGATGTGCTGCGCGTGGCTGCAGCCGTGGATACGTCGGTACCGGTCGTCATGCAGGAGTGAGCCGATGCGACTAGCGCAACTGATCGTACTGGGGCTGGTGATGGGCGTGGCAGCCGGATGGTGGTTGCAGCGTGATGGCGAGCCGTCCGATGACACGGGTGCCCGCCCCCTTGAAGTGGCGCAGACCTCCGCTGCAGCCGACAGCGCCCGTGCCGTACCCGTGGAGCAGGCGACAACGGCAATCGCTGCGCCCGCCCCAGCAGCAACGGGCGACACACCCTCCGGCCTGCTGCTGCCGGTACAGGGCATCACGCCCTCGCAACTGCAGGACACCTTCACCGACGCACGCAGCGAAGGCCGCGTGCACGATGCGATCGACATCATGGCTGCTGCCGGCACACCGGTACTGGCGGTGGCCGATGGCCATGTCGAGAAGCTGTTCGACAGCGAKCGYGGCGGCCTGACCRTCTAYCAGTTCGARCCSRGCGGCCGCTRSTGCTACTACTACGCSCACCTSCAGCGCTACGCSGACGGCCTGGCCGARAAGCAGACCATCAAGCGCGGCGACGTGATCGGCTACGTCGGCAGCACCGGCAACGCCAACCCCGAAGCCCCGCACCTGCATTTCGAAGTGCACGTGCTGGGCCCGGAGAAGCAATGGTGGAAGGGCGAGTCGATCAATCCCTATCCATTGCTGAAAAAAGGGGACGGAGGGGATTAAGTCGCAACCCGCACGGTCTGGTCGTGGCGGCTAGGCAGCGCGTGGACGCTGCCTGCGCAGCGCGATGGTGAAGATCACCAGTGCGATGCCTGGAACCAGCAGCAACAGCGCTGCCAGTTTCCAGAAGAAGAACGGCCACAACCAGAGGTAGTCCAGGTCGGTCAGTTTCAGAAGATCCAACGGCGGCTGCACTTCGATCGTTGCTGGCCTGCCGGCCAGCGCCGGCTCCACTTCCAGCACGGTCACCCGCAGCCAGGAGCGGCCACGGGGCAATGCATCACCGCGGCCATAGCCGAAGTACGCGGCGGTAAAAACAGCCGTTTCAACGGTTTCCAGCCTGCGCACAACATCCGTCCCGGCTGGGCCAGAACGCACGCCCGCACGGAAGTCCGCATGCTCGTTGGGGGTGTCGACACGCATCAGCACGTCGGAGTCGAGGGCCGGGTCGGCGGCGTTGGGCGGGTAACGCAGCCGCAACCGCAGGCGATCATCAATGAAGCGGTAGACCGTGATCTCCGCGCTCGCACCGGGGCTCAGCACCAGCGGCAGGGTCTGCGTGCGTGACGCCAGGTGGTTGGCCACGGCACCCACCGCCAACACCACACAGGCGACTGCCCACAGGCCCCAGAACACCCACAGGGTGATCCGCAGCACCCGCGTCCCTTTCGCGCTGACATCGCCGGTCATCGATCCGCTTCCCTGCTTGCATTGCGTACACACTAACGAAAAAGCCCCGCTTTCGCGGGGCTTCTTCTTTCAGCGACGCSGGGCATGGCCCGGCGCTACCGGTGCGGCAGCGTTGCCAGGCAGCGTCTGGCATCGCCGCATCGCTCAGGCGAACGGATCCTGCAGGACCATGGTGTGGTCGCGGTCCGGGCCGGTGGAGACGATGCTGATCGGGCAGCCGGCCAGCTCTTCCAGCGAACGCAGGTAGGCGCGTGCGGCCGGCGGCAGGTCGTCCCAGTTGGTGATGCCGTGGGTGTTTTCGGTCCAGCCCGGGAACTCCAGGTACACCGGGGTGCACTCTTCCCAGCCCTGCGCGTCCAGCGGCGCGTACTCGGTACGCTTGCCGTTGTATTCATAGGCGATGCAGACCTTCAGCTTTTCCATGCCGTCCAGCACGTCCAGCTTGGTGATGCACAGGCCGCTGATGCCGTTGATGGCCACGGCGCGCTTCAGCGCGACGATGTCCATCCAGCCACAGCGACGCGGGCGGCCGGTCGAGGCACCGTATTCGGCGCCGCGGTCGCGGATGCCCTGACCGATTTCATCGTCCAGCTCGGTCGGGAACGGGCCGCCGCCAACGCGGGTCGCGTAGGCCTTGGCAATGCCCAGCACGTAGTCGATCGCATCGGCGCCGACGCCGGCACCGGCCAGCGCACCACCGACGGTGGTGTTGGAGCTGGTGACGTACGGGTAGGTACCGTGGTCGATGTCCAGCAGCGCGCCCTGCGCACCTTCGAACAGCACGCGCTTACCCTGCTTGCGCAGGTCATGCAGGATGCCGGCAACGTCCGACTTCATCGGCTGCACGTACTCGCCGAAGGCCAGCGCCTCGTCGAAGGTCTTCTGGAAATCGACCGCGTCGGTGTTCAGGTACTTGGTCAGCACGAAGTTGTGGTAATCCAGCGCGGTGCGCAGGAGTTCTTCCAGCTGCTTCGGATAATGCAGGTCGGCGATGCGGATGCCGCGACGCGCCACCTTGTCTTCGTAGGCCGGGCCGATGCCACGACCGGTGGTGCCGATCGCCTTGCCGCCGGCAGCGCGTTCGCGCGCCTGGTCCAGGGCGATGTGGTACGGCATGATCAGCGGCGCGGCCGGGGAGATCTTCAGGCGCGAACGCACTTCCACTCCGGAGGTTTCCAGCTCGGCGATTTCCTTCTGCAGCGCGGCCGGCGAGATCACCACGCCGTTGCCGATCAGGCACAGCGCATCGTCACGCAGGATGCCCGACGGGATCAGGTGCAGGACGGTCTTCTTGCCGTTGATGACCAGSGTGTGGCCGGCRTTGTGGCCGCCCTGGAAGCGCACGACGGCGCCGATTTCCTCAGTGAGCAGATCGACGATCTTGCCCTTGCCTTCATCGCCCCACTGGGCACCAAGCACTACGACAGACTGACCCATGACGGGTTCCTCTATTTGTTGCGGCCATCGGGGCCGCGGACGGGTAAACCGCAGCGGGGCTGGCCAGCGCTTGGGTGGCGGCTCCAAACGGGGAGCGGCCGGCGATGGAAGGCCCAGACACGGAAAAAGCCGAACGGGGAGGCCCGTCCGGCTTTTGTGCATTATCCGGGTTTCCGGGGTCCGGTGCCACCTTTCCGACGGACGGCTTCACCAGCCGGTCAGCCACCCCGCCCCGGTAGTGCCGGCCGCTGGCCGGCAGTCCCAGGTTGCCGGCCAGCGTCCGGCACTACCCTTCTAATGCCGTACCCACCACAGCAGGCTCAACCCGGCCAGCAGGACCAGGCCACCGAAGCTGCGCAGGGCCGGGCTGGGCAGGTCCAGCAGGCGTTCGGCCATGCGCTTCCAGGCCACGGGGGCCACGAACAGCAACAGGCCTTCCAGCACCGCGACCAGACAGACGGCGGCGAACAGATCTTTCATGGGGGAACTCCGGAAAAGCACGAGGCCCGGCGTATGGCCGGGCCCCGTGAGGTACTGCCGTGCGGACTCAGCGATCGTTCTTGAGGTACTGCAGGAACGGGTCGTTCTTGTCCAGCACGATCACGCCGTTGCCGTCGGTCATCGAGCCACGGTAGGCCTCGAGGCTGCGGTAGAACGCGTAGAACGACGGGTCAGCCGAACCGGCCTTGCCGTAGATGCGTGCGGCCTCGGCATCGCCTTCACCACGCAGGCGCTGGGCATCGCGTTCGGCTTCTGYGATCAGCACGGTGCTGTCACGGTCGGCCTGGGCGCGGATGGTCAGCGACTGCTCCTCGCCCTCGGCGCGCAGCTTGGCGGCTTCCTGCTTGCGCTGGGCGCGCATGCGCTCGTACACGTCATTGATCACCTGGCTGTCGGTGGGCAGGTCCACCTGCTTGATGCGCAGGTCGATCATCTGCATGCCCAGCCCGGCAACGGCTTCGTTGATGCCCTTCAGCTGCTCGGCGATCAGCTCGCTGCGGTCGCCGGACACCAGCTGCTGCAGGGTGCGCGAGTTGATCTGGTTACGCAGCGAGTCGGTGATGATCGGTGCCAGGCGGGCGTTGGCGATACGCGGATCGCCACCGGTGGCACGGAAGTAATCGCCCACGTTGGAGATGTAACCGATGGCGAAGAAGTCGACGCTGACGTCCTTCTGCTCGGCCGTGAAGTAACGGGCCGGCGCGGTGTCCAGCACCTGGAAGCGGCGGTCGAACACCCGCACCGTTTCCACCACCGGCAGCTTGAAGTGCAGGCCCGGCTTGATGTCCGAACGCACCACCTTGCCCAGGTTCAGGACCATGGCGGTCTGGTCCTCACGGACCACGTACACCGAGCCGAGCAGGCCCAGCAGCACCGCTACGACAACGGCGATCCAGATTGAATTTCTCATCGGCTGCCCTCCTCACGGCCGCTCGAACGCCCGGTCGGGCGGCCCACCGGCCGGCCCGGATCACGGGAAGCTTCCACTGCGGTGGTACCCGGCAGCGACGGCATCACCACATCGGGGTTCGGAACCGGCGCCGGTGCCGAGGTGCTGGCACGGGTATCACCGGTCATCGGCACGTAGATCAGCTGGCGGCCATCGCCACCAATGACCTTGCGGTTCTCGCTCAGCACCTGCTGCACCGTTTCCAGCCACAGGCGCTTGCGGGTGACTTCCGGTGCGTCCTTGTACTGGGCCTGCAGCAGGCTGAAGCGCTGACCATCACCCTCGGCCTTGGACACCACGGCCTGCTTGTAGCCCTCGGCGGTGGTACGGGCACGCGAGGCCTGGCCGCGCGCTTCAGGCACGACCTTGGC
>NZ_JBFTOJ010000066.1:0-21471 GCF_056397905.1 Stenotrophomonas sp. 05L414_2 | reverse complement strand
GCACTGATCAACTGAAGAAGTGCATCTGCCTTGATATTGGCGTGCCCCATCCACCCTTCCTGTACACGGACAATGGCCGGCTCGATCGGTGCCTCATGCTTGAAGGGCTGCTTCTTCAGGTACGCGTCCAAGGCGAATAGATAGTCGAGGTAGACGGCAGAAGCCAGTAGGTCCGTCAGAGTCATGCGTGCAATCACAGCTTGGGAATTCCACCTATAGCAAACGTGGATAGCATGGGTGAAGCCGTGACTTGCACATCGCCAGGAAGTGAAGCCCGCAACACGTGCTCTATTGCCAGTGCCATGAAGAACCGCTCGTCGAATGCTGTCGCATTTGCCGCACCCTGCGTCTTTGGCGGAAGGTTCTGACGACTCCGTTCCAGAAGTGCCAGTCTTCCCGTAACACAACGCTCTCGCCACTTTACACGCTATGCGACAATGCCAAATACGTCTCGGGCTTTGGCGGCTTTGGCCCCAACCCCTTGGCATTCCAAACAACATCAGGCAACTCTGGTAGAGCCACCGACAACGGGTGGCCGGGCGTCGAAAACCCGAGCTATTAGGAAGTTGTTTACGCTTGTCAGCCGGCACCACCACGCGTGGTGCCGGCTGGCAATCCGTCTGCCGGCTATGGCGGGCGGTGCGTGGGGGCCTTGCGCCCGCCGGTTGTCCTAATAGCCCGGTTTTCGAGCCACGCATCGTCCGCCACCTTTATCGGTGGCGGCTTCTGCCTGCTTGCACGGAGCCTGCCATGACCACGCCGCACTCCCCTCCCCCGCGCCCCATCCAGGAAGCGCCCTCGCCTGCACCTGCTCTGGACCCCAACAGCCTCATCGCCATCCTGCGAAGCATCGGCGCAGGCGCCGCAGCCGACGGCCAGCCGTGGCCCGAACGCCATCACCTGCGCAGTCGGCAGATGCAGTTGTCCGACGCCGACTGCGCGCTGACGGGCCAGCGCATCGTGCAGGAGATCCTGCTGGCGGCCGAGCGCACGCGCCAGAACGGCGAGCCCGACCAGTACGTGGGCGACCGGGTGATGGAAGGGCTGGTGATGGCCGACATCGCACTCACGGCCTTCATCCACGAACGCGTGCGGCCACAGGACTGAGGGCGCGCTTGTGGGCGTGACGTTCTGTTTTTGTGCGGGGTGATGAATGAAGAAGCGTGGGCTTGCCGCGGCGGCGGTGTGCATCGTGGTGATCGGCGCGGTATGGGCGGGGTGGCCGGAGCCAGCGGGCGATCAGGTGTGGGCCTACCAGAAGCTGCGGCCGGCCGATTACCGGCTGCTGCACAGTGATGCACTCGGCTTCGTGACCGCCAAAGCAGATGAGGGTTTTGAACTGCACACGCGCTATGCCGGGGTGACGTCCTTCGAGATCCGGTGCAAGGGCGTTCTGGTGCTGGACGTGGAGAATGCGCCCTCACGCGTGCTGATCCGGGTGCCCGCCGATGCACTTACGCGGGCACCGGATATCGAGCGCCTGCGCCTCAGTTTCGAGCGATGGTTGGACTACCACCAGAGCCAGGGCGCGTTACTGGTGGAGAGTGCAGGAACATCGTGGATCGAAGCGCTGTTTGGGCGCTTCAGTGGGGCGGTCCCTGATGGGCAGCGGTGTCCAACTAGAGCTTGAACTCCAAATCGCCCTGCTACTCAAAATCGGGGGGACGTCGGCCTGACTACGTTGAGGGAGTCCAAGTTCGGACGAAGAGGGTTGCCGTTCGTTATCGAACTTGAGCGCCCGGACATCGGTCTCAGAACTTTACTCTGCTGTAAACAAGGTCCAGTTCTTCATCATGCATGACCCAGCGACCAGCATTGCCCTCCGGACACAGGTAGAACTTTCCGGCGTGATTTGACGCGCGCGACCAAGCGCTTCGGGCGAACTGGGGAAACCGCCGCATGACTCGCGCGTCCGGCATCTCCGGCCTGCTTGCCAGCGTGCAGTCTTCAGGCAAGGTAAGAATCCCGCTGGTTAAACGAAAGACCAACCACGACTCATTGGTGTCCATGTCGTGCGTCTCTTGTATGTTGACAGCATCCTCAGGCAACCACCCGGGCAACCACTTCGATTCACCGATTGCGTGTCTCGAAGCGGCTTGGTTTCGGTCTGCATATTGAGTGCTTGCAACTTCCGAGCAGCCAGAAAGTGCGAGTGCCAGCGTGACCATCAGGAAGAGCTTGCGAGTGTTCATTGGAGGCGTGCAAGTCATCAGCATGGGAAATTTCCACCGGGACGATAGCTCCCGCAAATCTGCGAGCAACTCCCAGCAGGGCTTATTCGTCCAGATGATCGTCCAAGGCGAACTGTGTACACACCGGTCTCTGTCCTAGTCACGCCAAGCTGGGCGTCCTGCAGCCCCATTGGCTCAACGAGCGAGATCCGAAGAAATGTCCTTGCTCGTGGGGAAAAAGGCAAGTCGGGAGCGCATTCATAGCCAACAGAGGGCACGCTGCGCGGTGGGGAGGAATCCCCCTAGCCGCTTCTCCAGCAATCCCCGATGGCTACCCGCAGATCGCCCGCCTCACCATCAAGCGCCCCCTCCGCAGGAATCCACACATGAGCCTGGCGCTGGTCCACAGCCGTGCCCGCGCCGGGGTCGATGCCCCGCTGGTGCGGATCGAGGTGCATCTCTCCGGAGGCCTGCCCGTTACCCAGATTGTCGGTCTGGCCGAGACCAGCGTGCGCGAGTCGCGCGAGCGCGTGCGTGCCGCGATGCTCTGCGCTAGGTTCGACTTTCCGCAGCGGCGCATCACCTTGAACCTCGCGCCCGCCGACCTGCCCAAGGAGGGCGGTCGCTACGATCTGGCCATCGCGCTGGGCATCCTCGCGGCCAGTGGCCAGATCGATCCGCAGTCGTTGCTGCAGTACGAATTCCTCGGCGAACTTGGCTTGACCGGAGAGCTGCGCGCGGTGTCCGGTGCGCTGCCGGCCGCCATCGCCGCCGCCGAAGCGGGGCGCATCCTGATCGTGCCACCCGGCAACGCGGCGGAGGCGGCGCTGGCCCAGCACGCCGATGTGCGGGTGGCGCGCACCCTGCTGGAATGCTGTGCCGGGCTGGGCAATCCGCGCCTGTTGCCGCAGGTGGAACGGGTGGACACCACACCGCTGCCGCTGCCGGATCTGGCCGATGTGCGCGGGCAGGCGCTCGCGCGCCGCGCGTTGGAGGTTGCCGCGGCCGGTGGTCACCATCTGTTGCTGATCGGCAGCCCCGGCTGCGGCAAGACCCTGCTGGCCTCGCGCCTGCCCGGCCTGCTGCCGGATTCCGAAGAGATCGATGCCCTGCAGTTGGCGGCCATTACCTCGGTCAGCGGCGAAGGGCTGGACCCGAAGCGYTGGCGACAGCGGCCGTTCCGGGCGCCGCACCACAGTGCGAGCGCTGCGGCTTTGGTGGGGGGCGGYAATCCGCCCTGCCCCGGCGAAATCTCGCTGGCGCACCACGGCGTGCTGTTCCTGGATGAACTGCCGGAGTGGAAYYGCAGTGCGCTGGAAACCCTGCGCGARCCRCTGGAGTCSGGYCACATCCGCATCTCCCGCGCGTCGCGCAGCGTGGTCTACCCGGCACGTTTTCAACTGGTGGCGGCGATGAACCCGTGCCCCTGTGGCTGGGCCGGCGACCGCAGCAACCGTTGCCTGTGCAGCGAGGAGCGCATCACCCGCTACCGCGCACGGGTATCGGGCCCGTTGCTGGATCGCATCGACCTGCACATCAACGTGAACCGCATGGATGCGGTGGAGCTGCGCGAGAGCACGCCGCTGGGCGAGCCCAGCGCCAGTGTTCGCTCGCGGGTGGAAGCGGCACATGCGCGGCAACAGGCGCGTGGTGGCCTCAACGCGCACCTGCCGCCTGCTGCCCTGCGCGCGTGCACGCGCTTGAGCGAAGCCGACCAGGACCTGCTGGAACAAGCCATCGAGCGCCTGCAGCTGTCGGCGCGGGCGATGCATCGCATCCTGCGCGTGGCACGCACCATTGCCGATCTTGCCGAAAGCGAGACCATCCGGGCCGCGCACCTGGCCGAGGCCATTGGCTACCGGCAGCTGGACCGGGGCAAACCAGGTGCATAGCACTCTGTTGCATGCACGAAGGAATCAGATTCATCTGATATCTGCCATGCCACCTGCGCCCTGACCATTTCCGCGAGCCCATACACAAGGAGACGCGGTTTTGCTCAGGATGCTCATCATGGGCGGGCAGGAGGCCGCCCGTCAGCGGATATCACGGACGATAGGACGGCGCGGCCTGATCCGCATGGAATCGATCTACAGCGTGGACAGCGGCCTGTCGGTGCTGGAATGGCGCAACTACGACCTGGTGGGAACGTTCCTTGCGGCCGGCCTCGGCACGCGCCTGCAGGAATCGTTCGTGCTGCGCGATGCGAAGGTGCAGCTGGTGCTGTTCGGCATGGGGCTGAGCGAGGAAGTGGCCAGTATCCGCCTGCGCCTGCGCGCGCAGGGTCTGCCGTCGCCGATTCTGGTCCGGACCGACTTCGACAGCTACGACGAGTCGCTGTTCTGGCGATCGCTGACGTCGCACATGATCCTGCCGTCGGTACTGGAGGGCACTGGCCCCCTCCCCGCCGTGGGCGACGCGTGCGACCATGCAGGACCCAGTCCCTAGCGGTGCCTGTCTTGCCAGGTGCCCGCCCAGCCATACATGAGCACTCCCCAGCCGCCGCACCTGCCGACCTCCGATGCGTCCACCCCGCTGACACCTGCGGCAACCGGCGGCGGCGGGCCTCTGGGTGAAACGAAGATGCGCGAAATCGCGGTGCGGATCTCGCAGTACTTCCGCGATTTCCTTGAATCGGATTTCAAGCGCGCGCAGGCACCGCGGCGCCGCATCGTGCTTACCAGCGATTCCGGCTTCCGCGCGGGCATGCGCACCGCGCCGTATCCGGCGTTGGACAAGGAGTTGTGGAAGCTGCTCAGCCGGCCCTCCGGCGAGGAGCTTTCGTTCACCATCGGCCCGCGCAGCTATACCCGGCCGATCAGCGCGACGCTGCGCCGCATCGTCGAAGAACAAGTGAACGCCATCACCGAGACCGCCATCGCCACGGTGCGCGTGGCCGTGCTGGACAAGGCGCGCGCCAGCATGGCCGGTGCACTGGAAGACCCGGAAGCCTGGGTGGAATCGGTGCAGGGCGCCCTGGTGGATGCGATGTGCGTGCAGGTGGTGCGGCCGCTGATCGCGCATCTGGCCGGCCCGCTGCAGGGCCAGGCGTACTGGGTGATGGATTCGCTGCACGCGGCTGAATCGGACCTGGTCACCCGTGCCGTTGTCGATCTGTACCAGACCCTGCCGGAGGTGCTGGCGCGCTTGCTGGCCACCGGTGACGAGCTGCCGCTGCAGCAGGCCTGCGAGCATCAGCTGACCCGCGACGGCACGATCAGCGCGCTGATGGCCTTCTTCGAGAACTTCGTGGCGGCCGACGCCTTCCATGAGTTCCGCGACCTGGAAACCTATGTCGCCACCGGCGATGGCCTGCAGCTGTATCTCTACGTGGGCACGCTCAAGTACGCGGGGGTGCAGTACCCGGTGTTCTACCTGCCGCTGGACGTGGTGCGGGCCAAGGATGGGTCGGGCTACACCCTGACCCTCAGCAACCGCCTGTTCGCCAACCGCCGCGCGATCGACTTCGTGCTGCAGGAACTGGCCGTGGGCATGGCCCGCGAGTGGGTGTCGCCGATCCAGGAGCGCATCCAGTACCTCGACCCGGCGCAGAGCCTGTTCGAAGTGGCGGCGTCGCTGTTCCGGCAGGTGGCCAACGCGGTGGATCTGGGCGGCGACGTCTCGCTTTCCTCGTCTGCCAGCGAGGCATCCACCGCCACCGTGGCGCTGTCGCCTGCCCTGCACCTGGCTGCGTTCGAGCGCGCCGACGAGGCGCTGTTGAATGATTTCGAGGAGATCATCGACCAGGCCCGCAATGGGGGGTCGAAGCTGGTGGATCTTTTCCACGGCATGGTGGAAGGCGTGCTGATGCGCAACCCCGAGCCCATCGGGGAACGGGTGGAATCGGCCTGGGATGCGCTGCCGCTGGTGGAGCGCATGGTGTTCGATTCGCCCATTCCGTTGAACGAGGAGCAGCGCAAGATCCTGCTGGCCGTGCGCGAGCCACAGGGCCGCATCGTGGTGGTCGAAGGCCCGCCTGGCACCGGCAAGTCGCACACCATCACCGCCATCGCCGCCGACTGCGCCTTCAACAAGAAGAGCTGCCTGGTGCTGTCGGACAAGACCGAAGCGCTGGACGTGGTGTACGACAAGCTGTCCGATGCGATGAGCCGGGTTCGCCATGATCGCGATTTCCCCAACCCGATCCTGCGGCTGGGCCAGCAGGCGGCCAACTTCAAGCGCCTGACCTCCACCGGCACGATCAGCCAGATCTCGGCCTTCGCCAAGGCCATGAAGGCCAACCAGCCCGCACTAGAAAGCGAGCGCCAGGACACGGCGCAGACACTGCGGCAGGCCATCTCCAACACCGTGCAGACGCTGGGGCGTGTATCGCTTGCTGCAGTGAAGACCATGCACGAGCAGGAAGCGGCGCTGGGCGAGCGCGCCCCCGCGGTGCTGCAGCAGGTACACGCGGTGATGGATGCCAACGTGCTGTCCGAGCTGGAAGCGGTGACCGCGCAGGCGGATGCATTGGAAGCCTATCTTGCCGACCTGTTCGGCAGCACCGACTACACGCCGGCGTCGCTGGACGAACGTATCCGCCGCGATGCGGTGACCACCGCCTTTCTTGCCGACCGACCGGTTGACGGCTGGGCGCTGTTCGAGTCGTTGGATGCCGAGCAGATACGGCTGCTGGGCACGCTGTTGCTGCAGTACCAGCAGCTGAAGATGCCGCTGCTGGGCTATCTGCTGCGTGGCAATGCGGTGCGCGGGCTGGAGCTTCAGCTCAACCAGCTCGGCACCGCCCGCCCGCTGCTGCTCAAGCAGGATGCAGCCGCCCTGCAGGACATCGTGCAGGGCGCAAACGCGCTGCGCATGAAGCTGGAGGCCGAAGGCCTGGGCACGCAGCTGCCGGCCAGCTATCGGCAGATCGCCCACGGCGCCGCGCCGGGCCCGGGTGCGGCGGTTGCACGGCAGGCGATGACCCTGCTGGCGAGGCTCAATCCGGCCATCGTCGAGGCCCTGCTGGCCGAGCCGAAGGACGATCCCGCACTGTGGGCACTGACCCTGCGCTTCCTGCAGGGCTGGATGGCCACACGCAAGGCCTTCGTCGACGCGCCGCAGTACGACTATGTGGGCACCAAGACCAAGCTGGAGCGCCTGAACACCTCGGTGATGAATGCCCATGTGGATGGGCGCCTGATCAGCTTCATGGATCATCACCGCGCCGATGCGCGGGCATTGGCGGGYGTGATCGCCAACCGGCAGAAATTCCCGGTGGACAAGTTCGAGAGCGTGCGCGAGTCGTTCCCGGTGATGATCGCCAGCATCCGCGAGTTCGGCGAATACATGCCGCTGGCGCCGGACCTGTTCGACGTGCTGGTGATCGACGAAGGCTCGCAGGTCTCGGTGGCGCAGGCGCTGCCGGCGCTGCTGCGCGCGCGCAAGGTGGTGGTACTGGGCGATTCCAAGCAGTTCTCCAACGTCAAGGCTGCCAACGCCAGCATCGCGCTGAACGACAAGTACCGCTCGGACCTGGTCAACTATTTCCGCACCAACGTCAGCCAGCAGGCCGACGTGCTGGAACGGTTGGCCATGTTCGATGTGAAGCGCTCGGTGCTGGAGTTCTGCTCGCTCTCGGCCTCGTACTCGGTGATGCTGCGCAAGCATTTCCGCAGCTATGCGGAACTGATCGGGTTCTCGTCCTCCACCTTCTACAACCACCAGCTGCAGGCGCTGAAGATCCGCAGCCGGCCGCTGCAGGAAGTGATCCGCTTCAGCCAGGTCGATGCCAGTGGGCACCGCACCAGCCGCAGCACCAACGACGCCGAAGCGGCGTTCATCGCCGAGCGCCTGGTGGAACTGCTGGATACGGATGCGCCGCCCACGGTGGGCATCATCACCCCGTTCCGCGAGCAGCAGACGCTGTTGTCCAAGACGCTGTTCAACCATCCGCGCGGCCGCGAGTTCGAAGAGCGGCTTCGCCTGAAGGTGATGACGGTCGACTCCTGCCAGGGTGAGGAACGCGGGCTGATCTTCTATTCGATGGTGGCGACTGCCGGCCAGGATGCGCTGAACTACATCTTCCCGGTCAGCCTGAGCGGCGCGGTGGATGCGGTGGAAGACAAGCTGAAAGTGCAGCGCCTGAATGTCGGCTTCTCCCGTGCGCAGGAGGCGATCTGGTTCGTCCATTCGATGCCGGTGGATGCGTTCCGCGGCGCGATTGGCCATGCGCTGCGTTACTACGCCAGCCAGCTGGACCGTCCCGCGCCCGACGCCGCGCAGACCGATGCGCGCAGCCCGATGGAATCGAAGGTGCTGCAGTGGCTGCAGCAGACGCCGTTCGTGCTTGCCCATGGCGATGCGGTCGAGATCATTCCGCAGTTCCCGGTGGGCGACTACCTGCGCCAGCTTGACCCGACCTATCAGCACCCGGCGTGGCGGGTGGACTTCCTGGTGACCGTGCAGACCGTGCGCGGCGCGCTGCAGATCGTGATCGAGTACGACGGCTTCGAATTCCATTTCCGCCGCGACAAGCCGGTGCATGTGGGCAACCACGAGCGCTATCTGGTGGAGGCTGATGTCGAGCGCCAGCTGACCCTGGAAAGCTACGGCTACCGCTTCCTGCGCATCAACCGGTTCAACCTCGGCAGCGACCCGGTGCAGACGCTGTCCGACCGGCTCTATCGCCTGATTGAAGTGGCCGGCACGGAGATCCGCTCGGCAGCGGTCGATCAGGTGATCGAGCAGGTGCAGGGGCTGGAATCGAAAGAGAAGAAAGTCTGCAGCCGCTGTGGGCAGATCCGCAGCCAGGAAGAGTTCTTCGACCCTGACCTGCGCGCCGGTGCCGGCGGGGTGGGACGGATCTGCATGCCCTGCAAGGCGGGCTAGGCGGTGCTGCCGGGTGCCAGCGTGCGCACGGCCACCGCCGCCAGCCTGCGGCTGACCAGCCCGTAGAGTTCTTCCAGTTCGGCCGCGCGCGCGTCGGTCATGTTGGTACCGAACAGTACCCGCGACAGCGCCGCCTTGTGGGTGTCGGCAGGATAGCGCGCCCGCGCCCGGTACACGGCCTGCAGCACCAGCCAGGCCAGGCGGAACCCGCCCCCGGGCAGGGGACGGACCACGCGGTCATAGACCTGCCAGAACTGGTATTCGGCCTCCAGGTCGACCGCCGGTGCTGCGAACGGCACCGGACGCGCACGTCCATGGGCGCGCCTGCGAACCGGAGGGAAACGGGGGTTGTGCTGTGCCATGCGTACAGGATGACCCAGCAACATTGTGGGAACCTTGCGTTGGTGCCGGAATATCAGTGCTGATTGTGCAAAGTGCGGCGGATGGCCCGCTTGGGTGGAGCGATTCCGCCGGGCATGGCCCGGCGCTACCGGATTGCGTGCGGCGAAGGGCCCCGCTTGGGTAGATGCCAACCTTGGTTGGCAAGGCGCGTCGGCGCCGGAGGGATTYCGCCGGGCATGGCCCGGCGCTACCGGATTGCGTGCGGCGARGGGSCCCGCWTGGGTAGATGCCAACCTTGGTTGGCAAGGCGCGTCGGCGCCGGAGGGATTTCGCCGGGCATTGCCCGGCGCTACCCAGCCTGCCGCGAAGTGCATCCACGCATGGCGTGGATCTACTTAGAAGGTTATCGAGGTGCTGAACATCACCTGCCGGGGGGCGCTGCGCTGCAGGGTCTGGTAGTCGCCCGAGAACGACGAGCCGGCGATGGTGGCGGTGCCGATGTTGTTGCGGTTGAACAGGTTGCTTACGTCCAGCCGCAGCTCCAGCCCCGGCAGCAGGCTGTCCGGGCCCAGGGTGTAGGCCGTGTACGCGTTGACCTGCCAGAACGTCGGCACGCGGATGTCGTTTTCATAGGTGAAGGGCTGGCGCAGGTATGAGGTGCTGGTGGCACCGAAACGCCAGTCGCCGAAGTGCGCGGACAGATCGCTGACCAGCGACAGCTGCGGGTAGCCCGGCTGCGCGTTGCCCTTGATCGGGTACACGGTATCGCCCACCACAAAATCGCTGTCGTAGTACGAGCGCGCCAGCGCGATGCCCTGGTAGAACTGCAGGTGGTCGGTCAGGTCGGCGGTGATGCCGAGGTCGGCGCCGATCACGTGCATCTTCGGCATCAAGCGCACCGTGTTGATCTGCGCGAATTGTGTGCCGATGGCCGCCGACAGCAGGCGGTTGCGGATGTCGTTGTAGAACACATCACCGGTCACGGTCAGGCGGTCGAAGCGGTGGCTGGCGCCCACGGTCAGGTTCCAGTTCTTCTCTGGGCGCAGGGTGCCGGCCACGCGGTCGAACTCTTTCTGGTCACTGATGGTCCAGGCCGACGCGGTGTAGCCGATGTTGCCGCGCTGGGCCACGCGATAGCCGTTCATGGTGTTGACCAGGTCGATGAAGGCGTCGGTCCGCTCGGTCGGGCTCCAGTACAGCGACACGTGCGGCAGGAAGTTGCTCTTGGCGCGAAGCGTGCCGGACACCGGCCGCTCCGCTGCGTCGCCGATGCCACCACCGGTGGTAGTGAAGTCCACGGCCTTGAAGCCCAGCCCCAGCACCAGCGTGTCGGTGACGGCGTAATTGTCATGCAGGTAGAACTGCCTCGAGCGGGTCACCCAGCTGGATGCGTTGTCGGTCTGGAACGCCGGCCCGTACACATCGAACGACCCGGTCGCCTTGAGTGGTTTGCCCTGCCCCAGCAGCGGCTGCTGGTACCACTCGGTCTTTGCGGCCGCCTTGCTCTTCTCCTGCCAGAAACCGGTGGTGAGGGTGTGCGCACCGGTCTCGAACTGCAGGTTGAACATGCCACCGAGGCGATTGAGGTGCGGCGTCTGTACCTGTTCGGAGAAAGGCGCGCCGTTGGGCGAGGGCACGGTCGGGTCGGTCAAGGTGGCCTGGGTGTGGCTGTTGGCGTTGTACAGCTGCACGTTGCCGCTGAGCGCGGGCGTGATCTGGAAGCGATGGTTGATCGACGCGACGCGGTCGCGGGTCACCTGGCCGGTGTCGTAGGGAATCAGCTCGGACAGCTCGCCGCAGGTGTAGGCGCCGCAGGACGTGTCGGCGTTCTCCGGCGAGGCCACGTAGTACGCCCATGCATAGTCCGGATAGAAGCTGTCGGCCTTCCAGCCCAGCTTGCGGATCATGTCGAAGGAAATGTTGTTGTAGCCCCACACMGCGGCCTTGCTGTCGGACAGGAACACGGTGAAGTCACCCCACGCCACATCCTGCTGCGCCTTCAGGTCACCGCGCAGGAACTTCTGGGTGCCGGCGCCCTGGTACTTGTCGGCCGACACGCGCTGCAGGTCGACCAGCAGCTTCGGGCCGTGTTCGCCCAGCTGGCCGCTCTGGCCCGAGACCGTGGTGACCCGCGTGTTGTTGCTGCCCACGCCCTGCTTGATGCGCAGGCTGGGGTTGTCCTGCAGGTCGCGCAGGCGGTACTCGAGGCTGCCGCCATTGACGCTGCTGGAGAACACACTGACCGGTGCACCGCCCGGGCTGACCGTGATCGAACCGATGCCATCGGGCACACCGACGTTGACCACGCTGGTGCCGGTAAGCGAGAGGAAGCCGTTGTCGTTCAGCGGCACGCCTTCGAAGGTGATGCCCATTTCATTCATGCGGAAACCGCGCACGAACAGGCTGGTGGCGGAAATATCCAGCCCCAGCCCGTCGGTGGCGGTGTAGCTGGCACCCGGCACGTTCTTCAGCATCGACAGGCCGTTGTTGCCGGACACCATCGCATCCAGGTCGGTGGCGTTGATGACGTAGCGGTTCGGGCCGACCACCTGGGTGGGCGCGACAGCAGCACCGCGTGGGGTGGCGATGACCTGCAGCGCGTTCAAGGTGGCGGGGGTGTCGTGCGCGGCGTCGGTGGATTCGGCAGCGTGCAGCGGTGCAACGAGGGCGGTGCCGATTGCCAGGGCAAGAAGCGTAGGTGGAGTGTTCATGGCCAGATCCAAGTTGCAGGGAGAAGAGGACGCAGGCGCACGCCCAGCGCGATGCAGCGCCGGATGGCGATGCAGTGGCTGGTGACGCGATTGCGTTGAAGGCGGGAACGGCGCTGCGCGCGCGCCGGTCAGCGGCAGACGAAGACGATCAGCTGCCGAACGATTCGATGGCGTGATTTCGACGTGCGGAAGTGTTGCATCGGACCGCCACATCCGCCATTGCACCGTGGGAAAGCGCGGTTATACGCAGGTATCGCTTTCGATGCCGCGCTATCACCTGCACGTTGCAGCGTGATGTCTGTGCGCTCGGTCAGCCTTTCGACTATTCGTGCCTGGCTCGACTTGCGCCGCCCTGGACGCTGAATGATCATGTCGGCGGCGGCCGCGCGGATATCTGCGATGCCTTCCGCACGCGCTGCCATGCAAGGCTCCGACGCGTTAACTCGACACTTCAAAGGACGAACGTCATGTTGAATGGATTGAAACCGCTCGCCGCAACTGCACTTTGCCTGCTCGGCCTGTCCGCCTTCGCCGAAAATGCCGCCGCCGCGCAATGGGTCGACAGCGGCCGCACTGCGTACTTCAAGCAAAGCCCCTTCTCCAGCGCATGGGAACACACCTGCACGACCGGCGGCACGCCGATCCAGGACTTCCCGGGCACCTGCGCCAACGATCCGTTCAGCGGCTGGACGACCAACTACAACGCCGCCAGCGCATCAGCCAACAACCAGCTCAATGCCTGCCACTTCGACTCGCAGAAGCTCGGCTCGGCCTGCTACGGCCTGGCGTATGCGATCAATGGGCAGGTCTACGCTGGCGGCCTGCCTGCCAGCTGCAACGTCGGTGCCCGTGCGGTGGTGGTTTCGACCCGCATGGAAACGATCGAGATCCAGAACCATGAGCTCGATGTAGAGAGCGCCCAGTCGGGCAACGAGTACGTCTGCCAGTAAAACCGTTGGTGGGACGCCGCCACCGTGCGTGGCGGCGTCCTTCTTCGTATTGCCGGCTTCTTACTGCAGCACGAAGCGCTCGATCGCCTTGGCCACGCCTTCATCGGCGTTGGTGGCGGTCTCGAAGCGCGCCACGGCCTTTACCGCATCGATGGCATTGCCCATCGCCACGCTGGTGCCGGCGTACTGCAGCATGGTGAGGTCGTTCTCCTGGTCGCCGATGGCCATCACGTTGGCGCGGTCGATGCCCAGGTGCTCGGCCAGCTTCTGCAGGCTGGGCCCCTTGCCGGCGCGGTGGTCGAACACTTCCAGGAAGAACGGCGCGCTCTTCAGCACCGCGAAGCGCTCGGTCAGCGCGGCCGGCAAGCGCGCGATGGCAGCATCCAGCACGTCCGGCTCGTCAATCATCATCAGCTTGATGAAGGACRTGCCCGGGTCCATGTCGGCCACGCGGCGGTACGACAGTGGCATGCGCGAAAGATGCGAGTCGGCCACGGTGTAGATGCTGATGTCCTGGTTGGGCGTGTACATGCGCGTGGCATCGAGCGCCTGGAAGTGCACGCCAATCTCGCGGGCCACGTGTTCGCAGTACACGAAGTCATCGAAGCTGAGCGGATACTCGACCACCGTCTCGCGCGGGCCGATGCGCTGCACGAGGCCACCATTACAGGCGATGCAGTAATCATCGTCGCCCTCGATGCCAAGTTCGTGCAGGAACGGCGCCAGCCCCGGAACCGGGCGGCCGCTGGTCAGCACGATATGCACGCCCAGCGCGCGTGCCCGGGCGATGGCCTGCTTCACGCGCGCGGTGAGCTTGTGGGCGGGGTCCAGCAGGGTGCCATCCATATCGATGGCGACCAGTTCGATGGTCGATTGCCTGCGACCCATGTCCATCATCTTCAGCCAGTGCGGGGGACGCCCATTTTAGGCCAGGCGGCCTGGCAACGCCGGCCTCATGCATCGTTCACCTCTGCGCGGCGCTGGCCGGGGATACTCGTGGGGCCTGTGCGTCCCCCACCGCAGGACGGCCCTATCGACCGCCCTTCCCTGGACACTCTTTCGACGCATGACCTACCAAGCGCCCGACGCCACTGACACCGCCCCTCTCGCCCAGCAGATTGAAGACCTGATCGACGGCCTGCCCGGCGACCATATCCGCGTCGGCACGCTGCTGCATGCGCTGGGCGACGAAGGCCTGATGCTGGTGGTGATCCTGCTGTCGGCGATCTTCCTGATTCCAGTATCGATTCCCGGGCTGAGCACGGTGTTCGGTGCGTCCATCCTGCTGATCGGCCTGAGCCGCGTGCGCGACCGTCCGTTGTGGGTGCCGCAGCGATTGGCCGACAAGCAGATCGCCACCGACAAGCTGAAAGCCAACCTGGGCCGTGCCCTGAAATGGGTGCACCGCATGGAGCGGTTGTCCCGGCCGATGCGGCTGGCAGCGATGGTGCGCTCGAAGAAGATGATGCGCTTGAACAACCTGGCGCTGGTGTTCGCCACGATCCTGCTGATGCTGCCGGCCGGGCCGATTCCCTTCAGCAACACGCTGCCGGCGCTGGCGCTGATGTCCTTTGCGATCGGCTTCATCCAGCGCGATGGCGCAGCGGTGGCGGCCGGCTATGGCTTCGTGGTGGCGTCGGTGGTGTACTTCGGTGTGCTGCTGGGTGGCGTGGGCTTTGCGGCCGAATCGGTGTTCAGTGGCTTCCGCAACGGATCATCGGCGCTGTAGAGCCGAGCATGGGCTCGGCCCTACAGCACGGGTGATGCGCGGGCGACCGGCTACTTCGCCGACACCCGCCACACCACGTCGCCCACATCATCGGCGACCAGCAGCGCGCCCTCCGCATCGATGGCCATGCCCACCGGCGCGCCCATCAGCGTCTTCTCATCCTTGGACGCGAACCCGCTCACCACCGCTTCCGGGCGGCCGGCCGGCTTGCCGTCCTTGAACGGCACGTACACCACTTCGTAGCCGCTCAGTGGCGAACGGTCCCAGCTGCCGTGCTCGCCGATGAAGGCACCGCCGTGGTACTTCGCCGGCAACGCCTGGCCGGTGTAGAACAGCAGGCCCAGCGGTGCCACGTGCGAGCCGATGGCGAAGTCCGGGCGGATTGCCTTGGCCACCAAGTCCGGCCGCTGCGGCTGCACGCGCTCGTCCACATGCTGGCCGTAGTAGCTGTAGGGCCAGCCGTAGAAGCCGTGCTCCTGCACCGAGGTGAGGTAATCGGGCACCAGGTCGGCGCCGATCTCGTCGCGTTCGTTCACCACCGCCCACAGCTTGCCGGTGCTCGGCTCCCAGTCCAGGCCGGTGGGGTTGCGCAGGCCCGAGGCGTAGATGCGGCTGCCGCTGGTGGCCACGTCCACTTCCAGCACCACCGCGCGGCGGTACTCGACCGCCAGGCCGTTCTCGGTGATGTTGCTGTTGGAGCCCACGCCCACGTACAGCTTGCTGCCATCGCGGCTGGCCAGCAGTTCCTTGGTCCAGTGGTGGTTGATGGTGCTGGGCAGGTCGGTGAACTCGCTGCCCTTGTCGGACATGCGGGTTTCGCCCGGCACGTAGTGGTATTTCATGATGTTGCCGGTGTTGGCCACATACAGCGTGTCACCGATCAGCTGGATGCCGAACGGCGAGTGCAGGTTTTCGATGTACACGTGCTGGGTCCAGGTGCCGGTGCCCGGCGCGCGCCGCAGCAACGTGACCCGGTTGCCGCCCTTGCCAGCCTTGCCCGAGCGCGCCTTCACCTTGCCGGCGATCCACTGCTTGGGCGTGGTGACCGGCTCTTCACCGGGGCCGTTACCCTCCACCACCAGCACATCGCCGTTSGGCAGGGTCAACAATCGCCGCGGGTGCTGCAGGTTGGCAGCGATGCGTTCGATCTTCAGGCCGTCGGCCACCGACGGTGCCTGTCCCTCGGCCCAGCCCACGCCCTTGGGCACCTGCATCGGCGGCATCAGGTAGTTCTGCGGCGCGGGCAGCGGTGGCTGTGCACCGGACTGGTCGGCCGGGTGGTATTCGGCTTTTCCGGCACACGCGGCCAGCGCCAATGCCAGCGAAAGCACGCCCACGGCAGGCAGGATGCGCTTAGCCATGACGGGCTCCTTGCAGCACCGGCTGCTGCAGCGAAAGCACGATGAAGCCAAGCGCGATCAGTGCCACCGTCAGCGCGGAGAGGATGGTGCCCGGCACGGCCGCCGCATAGGCATCGCGGCTGTGCACGAAGGCGTTCCAGACGGCCAGCACGATGGCGACCAGGTTGAGCAGGAAATCGAGGCGGTCGGTGCCGGTGGCGGTGCCGTTGCGGCGCCAGACCGCGAACAGGTTGATCAGCCGCGGCAGGATGGCGATCAGCAGGCCGAAGGTGATCAGCCACGCCGCCGACTTGCCCCACATCACTTCAGCGGTGTTGAGGTAGAGGATGTCGAAAATGAGGCCGGCCACGAAGAAGCCGAACGGTATCGGATTCAACAGGCTGAAGAGTGTTGTGCCGAGGCCGCGATGGGCCTGGGCGACGGGGTTGACCATGGTCGTGCTCCGTTCGGGGAAGGGGTGCACGGGCTGTAGTAGCACAGGGGGGCGGGAGGGGGTGCGATGACGCCCTGCTGCCATTGCCTGGGCCGTCGCGCACGCGCCACGCTACGTCGGTTCGGTGTGCCGTATCTCATGGAATGGCAGCATGGTCTCGAAGCCGAATTCGTGTTCCATGCTGATGCGGACCAGGCCGCCAATGGCGAACCAGCTGGTATTGGCGTGCACATCGATGCCATGCCAACCGCCCCCTGCCAGCAGATCCAGCGTCTGCGCCCGGGGCATCTTTGTCCTTTCCTCCCGCAGCAGCGCGCGGCGGTGCCGCTTCATCAGCAGGCGGAGCTGCTTCACCGTGGTGATGTTGAATGCGGTGAGCTCCGGCAGCAGCTCGGCGATGTCGGCGTCGGTCCAGTAATCGTGGCGACGGTGATACATCGACAGCACCACCTTGCGGATGGTGGCCACGGTGAGTGGGGCCAGATCGGCGCGGGCGCGGGCATTGGGGCGTTTCATCCGGTGTCCTCCGGGGAGCCTGGGCATGGTGGCATGGCGGTGGGGTTCCGGTGCGGGTGGATTGTGCCAACCAAGGTTGGCACCTACCGGGGCACCGACCAGAGCGGCGCAGTCGTCATTACAAGGCGGCATAAGTGTTTGTGACGTATTTGGCACATCCGCACATCGACTGCGTGAAGAGGTAGGGGGTTGTTCGTTGTGTCGCGTTTGGCTCGTTGCGATGGGGCAGATCCGCCCCGCCGTCCTGCCATGCCGATTCACAACAGAAGGATTCGTGTATGAAGCGACACACGCAACGCTCCGCGCCACCGCGCTCTGCGCGCTTGGCCCTGGCCACTGCCCTGGTACTCGGCAGCCTGGCCGTTACCGCCCAGGCGCAACAGGCCGACCCACTGGCGGGTATCCAGTGGCATCTGCTCAATACCGGGCAGACGGTGCCGGCCGATACGCTGCCGGTGGCCGGCAACGATCTCAACGTCGATGGCCTGTTCCGCAATGGCATCCGTGGCCAGGGCGTGGTGATCGGCATCGTCGATGACGGCCTGCAGATCGCCCACCCGGACCTGGCCGCGAACGTGGCGGCGGTAGCGGGCAAGAACTTCGCCAACGGCTCCAACAATCCCACGCCGTCCAATCCCGATGCTGACAACCACGGCACGATGGTGGGCGGCATCGCCGGTGCGGTGGGCGCCAACAACCTGGGCGTGCGTGGCGTGGCCCCGGCGGCAACGCTGAAGGGCTTCAACGTGCTGGCCTCCAATGCGCAGGGCAACCAGCAGAGCAACATCGAATACGCCTGGTGGGATGGCGCCGAGTCGGCCGATGTGCAGGTGTTCAACAACAGCTGGGGCGCTGGCCCGGGCAACCCCAACCTGCCAGTGGCCTACAGCCAGAACACGGTGAGTTCGTACGAGCAGGCACTGTCGGGCACGCGCGGTGGCCGCGGCGGCATCTACGTGAAGTCAGCCGGCAACAACTTCAACAACGCCTCGATCAGCCAGACCCAGGACGTCTGCACCACCGATACCAAGAACCGCAACACCGGCTGTGTGCCGGCTGGCCGCGATCCACGCAACAACCTGTTCAACGTGATCACCGTGGGTGCGGTGCGCGCCGATGGCGTGCGTTCGTCGTACTCGTCCACCGGTTCGGCACTGTGGGTGTCGGCCTTTGGTGGCGAGTACGGCCTGCAGGCGCAGTACGCACCGAACCTGGTGGCACGTGCGTACGATCCGGCCATCGTCACCACCGACGTGACCGGCTGCACGCAGGGCAGCAACAAGAACACCAACCGCCAGAACACGCTGGACAGCAACCTGTCGGCGATCGACAGCACCTGCAACTACACCGCGAAGATGAACGGTACGTCGGCGTCGGCGCCGATGGTGTCGGGCGTGGCGGCGCTGGTGCTGGAGGCCAACCCGAACCTGTCCTACCGCGATGTGAAATACATCCTCGCCACCACGGCCACCCGCAACCATCCGAACCAACCGGCGGTGACGCTGGCCGACGGCCGCACGCTGGTGCCGGGCTGGACGGTGAATGCAGCAAACCGCGCTTACAGCAACTGGTACGGCTTCGGTGTGGTCAACGCGGCGCGCGCCGTGCAGGTCGCCGAGAACTTCCAGTCGCTGGGCCCGCTGCTGGATACGGGTWGGCGCACCACCACGCGCACGGTGGCCATCGGCAACACCTCCGCCGCCGCCGCGCGGTTGACCTTCCAGCTGGCCAATGGCGCACGCAACATCGAGTCGGTGCAGCTGGGCTTCCGGGTGAACCACAGCAATACCCGCCAGCTGCAGTTCGTGCTTGTTTCGCCCAGTGGTACGCGCAGCGTGGTGCAGCCGGCCTTCACCGCCATCGGTTCGGGTACCAATGGCGTGCAGCGCAACTTCACCAACTGGGATCTGCTGTCCAGCAATGCCTTCCTGGATGAAAGTGCCACCGGCACCTGGACGCTGGAAGTGACCGACATGGGGCAGGCCGCGAATGCTGCATCGCGCGGCAACCTCGAATTCTTCAAGATCCGCGTTCTGGGGCACTGATGATGAAAACGACCATTCTGTTGAGCACGCTCGCCTTCGCGGCGATGACCTCCCCTGCCTGGGCACAGAGCTCGGGGCAGACCCCACCGGCACGGAGCCTGTCCACCGTGGATGCACAGGAACTGAAAGCTTCGGCCACCGGCCGTTCGTTCGACGTGGGCGGCACGCGTTTCCAGCTGTCCCCGTCGACCACGGTGCAGCAGGCTGCGGGCGGCCAGTTCCGGATCACGCCGCAGGCAGCGGCCACCACCAGTTCGCGCAGCAAGCGTTCGCTGGATGGCGCGGCAGCAGCCGGCGCTGATGCCGGCGCCGGCAAGTTCGCCGCTGCGGTGTCCAACGATGGTGCGCCAGTGGTGGCGACCTCGCGGGTGAAGGTGTTCTTTACCGATGCGGCATCTGCACAGCGCGCGGCAAAGGCCACGGGCGGCACCGTGGTGAAGGTGTCCAGGGCTGCCGGTCTGGCCATCGTGGAATACCCGTCGGTGAACGCGGCGCTGGATGCGAGCACCCGGCTGCTGTCGACTGCGGGCGTGCGCGCGGCCGAGCCGGACGTGGTGCAGTGGGAAGAGAAGAAGTGATCTAGGGCGTTGCGTGGTGCCCCCGGCCGGTTGGCTCTCCTGGCTGGCCGGGGGATTGGCGAGCGGGAGGGCGTGCCGACCAACGGTCGGCATGCACCAGATTCCCAATGTCGGCACCCGCCAGAATCAGGATGTCGGCACCCATCAGATTCATTCATCGCGTGTCGACCAAGGTCGACACCTACCAGGGCGATGCGTCGTTCAGCGTGCGGCGACGCTCGCGCTGTGCGGCAGCTTGCACGCCGCCAACGCTTCRCTGCCYGCGGCCGGRTGTTCCGGCTCCAGCAGCAACCGCTGCACGTCCGAGAACAGCTGCTCCACCGGCATGCCGTAGGGCGCGAACAGGCGCAGGCGACCYTGGCGGTCGAACACGTAGCCGCCGGCGATGTGGCTCATCGTGTAGGTGTCCGGCAGCTGTCCGGGCTCTTTCTCGTAGAACGCCTTGAAGTCGCTGGCCATCGCCGACAGCTGTGCCTCGTCACCGACCAGTGCCATCGCCTTCGGGTCGAACGCGTGCACATAGGTGTGCGCGACTTCGGGGGTATCGCGCGCCGGATCGACGCTGACGAATACCACCTGAAGCTGGTCTGCATCCTTGCCCATCAGGTGCTTGACCTGGCTCAGTTCGACCATGGTGGTCGGGCACACGTCCGGGCAGCTGGTGAAGCCGAAGAACAGGTAGGTCACCTGCCCCTGCAGGTCCTTCGGGCCACGCAGGGTGCCGGCGCTGTCAGGCATGGTCCAGTGCTGGCCCAGTTCCTCGCAGGCGATGTCCTTGGAATAGAAATCCATGCGCGACTGCGCGCTGCAGCCGGCCAGCAGGCCGAGTGCGAAGCCTGCGGCAAGCAGCGGCAGGCGCAGGGAACGAACAACGGAAGCAACACGCATCACGGGTACCACCAACACGAGGTGGGCGCGGTCTCGGTCAGGCCTGCCCTGGGGGAAGAGAGGGCTGAGGTGCCAGGGCGATCGCGCACTCCTTGCCGATCGCCCCGGCCACGGTCAGTTGATCATCATGTGGTAGTGCATGCTCCAGATGATCCAGATCGACAACGCGACCACGATGAACAGGATCACCAGGGTGAACACGAAGCTGGCGAGGTTCCAGCCACCTTCGGACTTGCGGTCCATGTGCAGGAAGTACACCAGCTGCACCAGGATCTGCGCGACCGCGAAGCCGACCAGCAGGAACAGGGTGACCGGCCGCGACAGCACCGGGTTCATCACCAGCGCGAACGGCACCACCGTCAGCAACGCGCACAGCACGAAGCCGATCAGGTAGGACTTGGTGGAACCGTGCGCATTGCCGGCGCGCGAGGTTTCGACGTGGGCCATGTCAGAAGGCTCCGATCAGGTAGACGAAGGTGAAGACGCAGATCCACACCAGGTCCAGGAAGTGCCAGAACAGGCTCAGGCAGGACACGCGGGTGATGTTGGTCGGGGTGAGGCCGCGGCGATACACCTGGTGCATCACCACCGCCATCCAGATCAGGCCGCTGGCCACGTGCAGGCCGTGGGTGGCAACCAGGGCGAAGAACGCCGACAGGTAGGCACTGGTGCTGGGACCGGCACCTTCATGGAGGAGGTGCGAGAACTCGTACAGCTCCATGCCGATGAACGAGGCACCGAGCACGAAGGTCACGCCCAGCCAGCGCAGCACCGCCGCCTTGTCCAGGCGGTGCATGGCCAGCACGGCCTGGCCATAGGTGATGCTGGACACCAGCAGGATGAAGGTCTCGGCCATCACGAACGGCAGCGAGAACAGTTCCTTGCCGGTCGGGCCGCCGGCGTAGGCGGTGCTGAGCAC